>JAQCNG010000049.1 GCA_028275145.1 Halovenus sp.
TCCTTTGTCTGGACGACCATCGGGGGGACCCCGCAGACGTAGAAATCCCGCTCGGCGAACGCCTCGAACAGCGAGTCGAGGTGCTCCTGGGCAAAACCGATGCGACCGGTCCACTCCCAGTTGGGGTCCGACAGGACGAACGTCACGTCCAGATTCGGGTTGTTCGCCGCCAGTTCGTTGAGCGTCTCCCGGTGGATGATGGTCTCCTCTCGTTTCTCGCCCAGCACGACGTGTGCGTGGCCCGAACCCACGCGGAGATACTGCCGGAGCATCGCCATCATCGGGGTGAGTCCCGTGCCGGAGGCCAGAAACGCGACGTCCCGGTCGGGGTCCTCCAGGGAGAGCGACCCCTCGATTGGACCGATTGTGACGGTGTCGCCCGGCCGCTTCTGGTGCATGTACGACGACGCCAGGCCGTCGTCGTAGCGTTTGATGGTCAAAGCGAGTTCGTCACTGCCCGGGAGGTTCGTGGGTGTGTACGGCCGGACGACCCGCTCGTCGCCCGAGTCGAACCGGATTGTCGTGTGCTGGCCCGGTTCGTAGTCGAACTCGTGGCCCGGCACCCGCAGTCGGAACCCTCGCACGCGCGGTGTCATGTGATACGTGTCGACAACTGTTGCTTCGTGTGTCATTGTTGGTCTGTGTCGTCGCTGGTTGCTCGTCTACTGTGCCCCGTCGTGTGTCCCGTCGGTGGTTCGAGCGCCGCCCGAGTAACCGGACCACTGGCGGTCAATCATCTGTCGGATAAACCATCTACGGGTTGCTCGGGTATAAACAACGCGCCGGGAGCGGGTCCCGGGGTTGGCTCCGCGCACGCCCGAACCGGGGCCGACCGGAGGTCCGGGGCTCCAAAGACACTTGCGGCGCTGAGACCCACACCAGACTGATGTCGAACACAGACTCGCGGGTATCCGCGCGCCGGCGGTGGGGTGCAGTTGCCGCGCTCGCAGTGGCGTTGCTGGTCGCCTCGGTCGTTCCGGTCGGCGGCGGTGTGCCCTCGGACGCCGGCGACACGGGCGTGTCGCTGTTCGACATCGCCCACGTCGTCGGCTACGCGGCACTTGCCTGGACCGTGACACGCGCACTGTGGGTGTCACACGAGAGCGAGGCGGTGGGCGCGACCAGTCACGGTGTGTTGCTCGCAGGAGCGGTCCTGCTGACCGTCGCGTACGGCGTCGGCATCGAGATGGTGCAGGGGGTGCTCGGCCCCAGGTCGTTCAGTGTCGACGATATCGCGCTCAACGCGGTCGGTGCCGGCCTCGGCGTCGCTGCCGGGGTGGTCGTTCGCAGGGTGTGAGACGCCACAGCGCGACAATCGACGGGCACTTGCCTGTCAGGGCCAACTGAACGACGATGGTTGTCTCGCTGGCGTCGGAGGTGCTCTGGCAGTACCGGCGGTTCACGCTCTACAACTCGCCGTTCGCCGCCCACGACCGGGGCTGTGCGGTCGACCTCTACCCCGAGGGCGACGGCGCGCCCTCGCCTGTGGCCGGCGAGGTGCTCGACACCAGGCGGGTCAGGGCACCCCCGAAGCCGTACGCCGCCGAGTACGACTACCTTCTGCTGGTGGACATGGGGGCCCACGTGGCGCGCATCCTGCACGTCGACCCGGCGGTCGAACCCGGAGACAGCGTCGCGGTCGGCGACCCGCTGGGTGACCTCGTCCGGGCGGGCTTCTTCGCGCCCTGGGTGCCGAACCACATACACCTCGGTTTCCGCCCGCCGGAGGAAAACCCCTACCGCGCCTCGGGGTCGCTCCCCCTGTCCCCCGGTGTCGACCCGCGACCCCTCTCCTGGGACGGCACCGGAACGGTGGTCGAGCGCGGCGAGACCTGGGCACGCCTGGACACACCCACACATCCCGCGCCCGGCGAGGCGTTCGTCGGTCTGGAGAGCAACGGGGCGGTGCTCGACGGCGGATTCCCACACTACGACCAGGGTGGTCTCCTCGGCCGCCCTGTCCGCGAGGGCGACAGAACCGCCGGTCAGGGGGGCGACGTGACGGCCGGCGACGGACGCGTGGTGAGTCTCGCTGGCACGCGCGTCGCAACCACGCCGGGACGGACGGTGACCTGGGACGACTGCACCGTCAGAGCAAACGGCGACCCGGTGACGGGCATCGCCCTGTTCTGCGCGCGTGACTCGTTCGGTATCAAACTCGTCGGGGAGTCGGTAGACCTGGCTGTCGGCCAGTCGGTGACCGTTTCGGTCGACCGGAGCGCACGGGAGTGAGTCGTCACCAGAGTTTGTCGAAGCGTTCAGAGCCGGGTCCCGGGGGTGTGGATGCGGTCGGGCGAACAGCGGGTCCGGAGAGCCAGCGCCAGCAGGTCCCGGGCGGTATCGGAGTCGAGCAAGTCAAGCCCGATTGCCTCGTGGAACACGCTCTTGAGGAATCGCAGCGTCGCTCGCAGACACCGGCACTGCTCGTACGTGTCGACGCGCACGAGCACCCCCCGGGTGACACGCTCGCCCGGCCAGGTGAACCCGAGCCACACCGGCAGATAGACCGTCACGCCGGAGGTCGAGACGTGATACACCACCGCGATATCGAGCGCATCGACCCGCCGGGAGAGCGTGCCCGGCTGCCATCGACCTCGGTACTGCCAGTCGGCCCCGGCGAGTGCGGCCACGGGGTCGACGGGCGTCTCGAGCACCCGCGTGAGACGATTCACACTGCCGGCCCACTGGCTGTGGTACACGTCGACCCGGTGGTCACTCCGGACCACCGCGAGCGCGCGCTCACCCACGCGACTCACCGTCCGATTTCGCTCCAGCGCTCCGGCCGTCGGCGTGAGCACCCATCGCGCCGAACTGGTCCCGGCCCGCTACAAGAGGGTTCGGTACGCCGACGGTCAGCGCGCGGTGTCACCGCGTCCGGTCACCAGGTCGACGAGTTTGAGCACCGCCAGAAACGGGAGCAAGGGGAGGAGAAGAATCGCCATGCCGGCGAACACGAGATAGCCGAACACACCCATGCCGCCCTTGCTCCCCATCTGTCGCAGCGGCGTGACGGTGCCGGCGACCACCGGGACGGACGTCTCGTCCTCGGTGTGTTCGCTCGCGACTCTCACGGTTGACTCCGGCGACTCCGCCGTGGTCACCTCGTGAGTAAACTGGACTGTCTCCTCGGCCTGCCCGTCGAGTTCGAGTCTGCGTGTCTCCCGGACCGTGCCCGCGACCCGGAACTCGATGTCCTGTGTGCCAGCGAGGGTTCCCTCGTTGGTCACGTCGACGAGAGCGGTGATTGTCCCGCCCGCGGAGACGTGCTCGTCGACAGCGTCGATGTCGACCGTGAACTCGGCCGGGGCGTCCTCCACGGTGACCGACTCGATGGCGGCTTCGGTCCCGGTTGCCGCGCTCAGTTCGACGGTTCCGACGGCGTCGGCACCGGGTGTCCACTCGAAGGTCACCGTCTCCGCGGCTCCCCCGTCGAGTTCGACCGACTCGGTGTCGACCTGGTCGCCGGCGGCGGCGAGTTCGACTGTGGTCTCCCCCGGTTCCGAGCCCTCGTTTTCCACAGTGACGTCGACGGTCAGCGTCTCGCCGGCGTCGACGGCCCCCGCGACCGTCTCGATATCGACCGGATAGGCGACCTCGGACTCTGTCATCCGGTCAATCTACGGGGGGACCAGCAAAGTAGTTCGCGGTCCGGCCCGGACAGCGCGGCCGGAAAGCCGCACGCTTAAGATGCCTGCGTCCGCTTTGTCGGGCATGGACCCGGAGTACGAGCTTGCAATCGAGAGTGCGCCGACATCGATTCCCGGCGGCACTGCACTGCTGTTGTTGCATCCCAGCATCGGGGAGACAGACCGTATCGACACGCAGTTTCTGAAGACCGACACCGACCGGATGCTGGTCATTTCGACGCGCACCACCGCGCGCGAGGTGGCACAGAAACTCGAACACTACGAGGTCGACGCCTCGAAGGCCACCATCCTCGATACGCTCTCGGCCGAGCGGGGGTACACACGCCGGCAGAGCGACGACGTCCGCTACATCGGCCGGCCGGAGAATCTGGACGCCATCGTCGACGAGGCAGAGCGGTTTCTGGAGGAGACAGCGGGCAAACGCCGTCTCAGCCTCGACTCGATAACCGAGATGATCTACTACGTCGACAGAGACCAGACCCGGATGGCCGTCGAGTCGTTGCTCGCTCTGCTGGAGGACCACGACGCGGTCGGCCTGTTCCACCTCGCGGTCGGTGTGCACGACGATGCCGTCGTCGAGGAGTTCCGGTCGCTGTTCGACGGCGTCATCGAACTCGACGAGGAGGGGTCGGTCACCACGTCGATGACTGAGTGAGTCGCTCTGGGCGTTGTTTTCTGTCCTCGCCAGAAACACGGGGATATGGCCCGAATCACAAACAGTTAAGATGTATCGGACGAATTGTTCGCCTGTATGCCGGAATGTCAGAACTGCGGTGCATTCGTCACGTCGGATTATGCCCGTGTTTTCACACCTAATGGAGTGGACGCACCGAGGGTCTGTCCACAGTGCGAAGATAAGATCCGTGACGGGGCCGATGTCAGACAGGCACGGTCGACTCGCAGGGGATAGCTCGCTCAGCACTCCGTTCCGGAAACGAGGGTGCGTGCCTCCTCGAAGACCGCACCGAGGCGGTCGGACCCACGCGCCTCCGCGGTGACACGGACCACAGGTTCGGTGCCGCTCGCACGCACCAGAAACCAGGCGTCCCCGCGGTCGACCCGGACGCCATCGAGTGTCGATACCTCGTCGTAGCACCCGGCACGCTCGCGGACCGTCGCCATCGTGTCCTGCCTGTCGGCAACCTCGATAGCGGTGCGTCGGATCGGGTAGGTGTCGACTGCGGCCGCACGCTCGGCCAGCGGACGCTCGGCCGCCAGCGCCGCCAGTCTGCACGCCGCCAGCGGCCCGTCGGGACAGAGCGTCTCGCCGGGCCATATCCAGGCACCGCTGGGTTCACCGCCGAACGTCACCCCCGGTTCGCTCGCCGCCGCCGCCACGTACACGTCGCCGACGGGGGTCCGGACCGTCTCGATGCCCGCCGCGGCGAGGTGGTCCGCGACCGCCAGACTCGTGTCGACAGGCACCGCCACCCGTTCGCCCTCGCTCGCGGCCGCACGCCCGAACAGCGCGAGCAACACGTCGCCGGAGAGAAACTCCCCGGTCTCGTCGACAGCGCGGGTCCGGTCGGCGTCACCGTCGTGAGCGATGCCCAGGTCCGCGTCCGTTGTCGCCACCAGTGACGCGAGCGACTCGCAGTGTTCGGGGGTCGGTTCGCTGGGCCGGCCGGGAAAGGAGCCATCGGGTTGTGCGTTCAGGGTCTCGACCGAACAGCCGAGGCCGTCGAGTGCGTCCGCCGTGACCCTTCCGACACCGTTCCCGATATCAACGACGACCGACAGTTCGCGGTCGAGCGTGACCGCATCGGCGAGTTGCGCACGGTGGCGGTCGGTGGGGTCGGCGGTGGTGCGCGTGCCGAAGTCGTCCCACGCGGCGAGATTTGTCTCGCCGGTTTCGATGCGGCGCGTGGTCTGTTCGCGCAGGTCGCCGTCGAACGCCTGTCCGGTTGGTTGCCAGAGTTTGATGCCGTTGTCCGCCGGGGGGTTGTGCGAGGCCGTGACCGCGACGCCGGCATCCGCGCTCTCCCACGCGACGGCGCGGGCGATTGTCGGTGTCGCCGCGAGTCCGATATCGACCACCTCAGTGCCGGACTCGCAGAGGCCCGCGGCCAGCGCGTCCACCAGCGCGGGACCGCTCTCCCGGGCGTCCCGCCCGACGACGACCCGGTCACTGTCGACGCCGAGTGCGCGCCCCACCCCGAGTGCGAGCTCCGCCGTGACCTCCTCACCGACTCGCCCGCGTATCCCGCTGGTTCCGAACATATCTCCGGCAGGACTGCCGTGGTCTTTGCCCTGTCGGTCCAGACTGCCCCGCACCTGTGGCTGTCGGGGAGACAGAGCGGTTCGACACCGGTGTCCGGGAGCGTCCCGCCGGTAACCGCGAAGCAGTTGCTGGATGGGTTCGGGAGTGTCGCCCGGAACACTAACGACCGGCATCATCCCCGGGCGTCGTGCCGTGTCAACCGGCTAACCCTCGTGCCGGGCGGGGGACGCCGGCAGGCGTCCCCAGTTGCGCGAACGGACCGGTGTCCGTGAGCGCGGGTGGCGCGTGAGCGCCACCAACCGTCGAGACGGCGCAAGCCGTCGAGTCGGGCGACGCCGGCAGGCGTCTGTGTCGCGTGCCCGGGTTCGCCGCGCGGTCATCGCGCCCATCTGGGCGTGCTCGGGCGGGGACTGGGGCACGCGACGGGTCGTAGACGCCGGACGGGCAAAAGGTGCCGGTCACTCGCTCTCGGCAGTCGCAGTTTCGAGGTCCCCCTCGATGCGGCGCTCGGCCTCGTCGCGGTCCTCGGGGTAGCCAACGTCGATGCGCCAGCCGTCCATCCGGATGGCGTCGATGGTGCGCCCGGAGTGGATGAGCAGGTCGATTGCGTCGCTTATCTCGTACTCGTCGCGGTCCGAGGGCTGGACGAGGTGGCAGGCGTGGAAGATTGCGGGTGTGAACGTGTAGAAACCCGTCATCACCAGATTCGACGGCGGGTCGTCGGGTTTCTCCATCACCTCGACAATCTCGCCGTAGCGGTTGGTGTCACAGACGCCGTAGCGACCCGCCTCCTCCCAGGGAACCTCCTCGACGAGAAAGGCGGCGTCGGCGCGCTGCTCGGCCTGCCGGTTGACCACGTCCTCGAGGTTCGCGTCGAAGATGTTGTCACCCAGCATCATCACGAAGTCGTCGTCGACGTGTTCCTCGGCGGTGAGCAGTGCGTGGGCGATGCCCTTTGGCTCGCGCTGGTGTGTGTACGTGATGGGCACGCCGTCGAACTCGTCGCCGTAGTGGCTGACAATCCGCTCCTTTTTGTAGCCGACGACGACGACGAGTTCGTCGGCACCGAGTTCGACCAGACTCTCGAAACAGTGACTGAGAATCGGTGTGCCCGCCACCTCGACCATACCCTTCGGTCTGTCCTCGGTGAGCGGACGGAGACGTGTCCCCTCGCCGGCGGCGATAACGACTGCTTTCATGTCACTCTCTCGTCGGTGGCGGGGTAAAAAACTGACTGTGAACGAAACGGTTACTGCGCTGGCCCCGAATCGGGTGGTATGGAACAGTACGTGCGGTGGTACGTGGAGCTGGAGCCGTTCTACAAGATTCTGATCATCGGCTCTATGCTGGTCGGGGTACTCGCACTGGTCCTCGGGATGGGAACCGAGAATCCGGCCTTTTTCCTGCTCGGACTCGCCTGGCTCGCGGGGGGCCCCGGAACAATCTGGGTCGTCTCGCGGTTCGAATCGGACGAGTAGCCCCCTGGCGGCGAGAGGGCCCCTGGCGGCGAGAGGGCCCCTGGCGGCGAGAGGGCTGCGATATCTCGCGCGTGGGCCTGTCCGACAGCGTGGTCCGGAGAGCGGGGGCTAGGAGTGGCCGTCGCCGGTGAGTCGCATCCGGTCCGGTGTCCAGACCGACTGCACCCGGTCGAGGTGAGCAACGACGACAACGTGGGGCAGCGTCAGCGCGGCAATCAACACCAGGTACAGGCCAACGAGGTCCGCGAGTCCGGCCGGACTGGTCGGGAGGAGGGCCGCGAGACCACCCAGCAGGAGAAGCGAGACGAGTGTGAGCGGTGTCGCGTCACGGGTGAACCGGGCGAACGCGGCCCCGGGGCGGCCGGCGGCCAGTGACTCTCTCGCGGCGGGGTCGAGCGCCATCAGGCGACCGACGTGCCGGAGGGCGTGCCAGCAGTTGAAGTACAGCCCCACCGCGAGAATGGGCTCGACGACCCCGAAGAAGGCAACGAGCAGACCAACCTCGCCGGCATCGACCGCCCATCCGCGCGTGCTGTCGGCCCGCACGTACCCGAGAGCGAGTGTCGTACTCAGCAGGGTTCCGACGAGCAGCGCCACCACCAGACGACCGGTGGCGCTGAACACACCGGTGAGTGGACCCAGCGACCCGCCGAACAGGCCGACCAGCGTCTCGGCAACGAACCGGTACTCCCCGGGGAACGCGACGAGAGGCACGAGCATCGGGAGCGTTCCCCGTGCGAGCGCGGTGAGCGCACGCTGGGCGGGCGTCTCCAGGTGGTCGACCGCCGCAATCGCCCCGAGTGCGTGCACCTCGCCCTGCCCCCAGTGGAGCCAGGTAAGCAGGATGAACACCACGAACGCAGCAACCGGAACTAGCACCCAGAGCGCGGCGTACAGCCCCCCGAGGACCGCGTACAGCAGGCCGACCGTCGCCATATCGCGGAGGCCTGCCCGCCGGTTGCGCGCCCGTGCGGGCGTGAGGTGGTCGACTGCGCCGTGTGGAAGCCCCAGCACGGCGACACTCGCGACGAGCGGCACGAACTGGTAGCTCCGTGGCAAGAACAGACCGGGTGCGACCACCGCCCGGACCACCCCGATTGCTGTCACCACTCCTAGCAGGACCCAGCCCGGCTGCATCGTCAGGCGGACGAGCGACCGTCGAACCCCCGAGAGTGGGGCTGTGGGCGGGAAACTCACAGTCGATTCATCCTCGTGTCGTGGTTCGAGCTTATAAAACACCACGCACTCGAACCGCCTGTGACGTGTGCCGTCCAGAGGAACTAGATTATAGAGATTCGAGATGAATACCCCCGCGTTTCCGTGAGTGCAGACAAACCGCCAACGTCGGACTCACGACTGCCGGTGACGGCGTCCGACGCGTGTCTGACGGGAAGTTTTTTACGAGGAAACGGAAAGAATGGGTATGACCAGCCTGTCCGACGTCTACGAGGGAGGGGTCAGGACTGTGGTGGGCCGGCGACGGCGTGTCCTCGTGATGGCGCTGTTCGCCGCGGGAGTGGCGATGGGAGCGGCCGCCATCCTGCTGACGACGACCGGGTTGCGGTCGTGGGCCGGCCTGAGCGTGGAGGAGGCACGCGAGGTTGCCGGTGTTCTCGCGGGAGTCGGGTTGCCCGCAGCGATGGTCGGCATCTTCCTGGCGCTGCCGGCGAGCGACGAAACCCGCGCCGCGGCGGTCATCGGAGCCAGTGTCTCTGTGTTTGCGGTACTTCTGTTCGTGTACGCGTACCCGGGCAGTTGGCTCGAGAGCGACCCCGCGCTCGCGCTGGCGACAGTTGCACTCTACACGCTCGGCGTGCTGGTGACGTTCTGGTGTCTGTTCGTCGCGGTGGCGACGTTCAACCGGCGCAGTGACCCGGGCGGGGCCGCTCGCGTCGAGGTGACCGACGAGGGGACTGTCCGACTGGTCAGGGGCGACGACGAGGAGTCGCCGTCCGGGTCTGACCTGTCCTCGGTTCCCGGTCTGGGTGGAATCGGCCTGGTCGGGCGGGACCCCGATGGTGACGTCCCGACCCAGACGAACCCTGACGGTGACCCCGAAGACGTGCAGGAACCCGGTCCGTGGTCGGAAACCGGGGACAGCGGCGGTTCGGACCAGAGCGGGTCCGTGGACAGAATCACGACGGCCACGGGCGA
>JAQCNG010000361.1 GCA_028275145.1 Halovenus sp.
CTGATGCGGGCCCGCTCGGACTGGTCGTGGTGCTCGCTGAACGAGGTGACACCGACGGGTGTATCCCACCTCTCGCCGGAGTCGACCGGGTCACCCGGGTCGCGCGCGACGGCCTTGCCAGTGTCCGACATAACGAACTTGCCGGCGTACGCGAACCGCTCGTGGTCGAGTCGCAGTGTCGGCGCGTCCGGCGGATATCCGAGCACCTCGTACTCCACACCGGGGGATGGTGCTGGTCGGTTCTCAATCTGACGGAGTTGGCTTGTCGTCCCCACACGACAGGGTCGGTGGCCGCCGAGGCCGCTGTCCCCACCACAGCGGCACAGCCCCTGTGCCAAACGCATATACCCCGGGGGGACGATGTTCCGGTCGATGTTCGAGGAGATAATGGAGAAGTTCTCCGACTCGCCCAGTCAGCAGCGGGTCATCCGGCTGTTGCTCGAGCGGGGCTTCTCGGTCAACGACGAGGGACGGGTCGTCTCGGGCGGCATCGAGATTCCCAACACGGGGCTGGCGCGCGAACTCGATGTCGACCGGCGGGTCGTCGACGCCACCACCGACGCCATCCTCGCGGACAAGGAACTCCGCCCCATCTTCCAGAACATCTCCGCGGTTCCGAGTCTGATGGACCTCGCGCCAGTGCTCGACCTGGCGGTCTGTACGGTCGCCGTCAGCAACGCGAGCGAGTCCGGCATCGTCGCCACCGTCACCAACCTCGTCGCCGAGTACGACATCTCCCTGCGGCAGGTGCTCAGCGAGGACCCCGAGTTCACCGACGAACCGGTGTTGTATCTCATCACCGACGAACAGCTTCCCGGTGACCTCATCACCGACCTCCACGGGTTCGAGTTCGTCCGCCGCATCGAGCTCGAGTGAGCACCCCCACCTGCACCGGTCCCCGGCGGTGTCGTTGTCACACAGCCGAGCCACGTCGACGCGAGCACAGCACAGAGCGAACCGACGTCACCGGATACCGCTCAGTCCTCGGCCTGTGGCGGGTACCAGGCGAGCGGGTGGTCGGCGGCGATGTCGACGCTGACAGGCTGGCAGTGTTCGAACAGTTCGACGTGGTTGTGGAGACACCGGACGGTGGTGTTGCTGCACAGTTCGACCCCGTAGACGAACGTCGGGCCGGTGTACTGGCGCTTGACCACCTGCCCGTCGGCGGTGGCCTCGTTGGCCGGCACCGCCTCCAGGTCGTCCGGGCGGACGAGCACGTCGATTCGCGCGCCGTCGTACTGCTCGACGGGCCCGTTCAACTGGGCCGCGTCGAGCACACCGAGCTCTGTCTCGACGACATCGCCACGCACCCGGCCGGGGAGGAAACTGGCCCGGCCGAGAAAGCTGGCGACGAACCGGGACTCCGGGTTCTCGAAGACGGCCTCCGGCGTGCCCACCTGCTCGATTGCCCCGTCGTGCATGATGGCGACGCGGTCGGAGATAGACAGCGCCTCCTCCTGGTCGTGGGTGACCGAGATGGCCGTCACGCCGGTTGCTTTCAAGATGTCTCTGACCTCCTCGCGCATCTCGACGCGCAGGCGCACGTCCAGATTCGAGAACGGTTCGTCGAGCAAGAGCACGTCGGGTTCGGGTGCGAGCGCGCGGGCCAGCGCCACACGCTGTTGCTGGCCGCCCGACAGCGCTCCGGGCTCTTTCTCACGGTGGGCCGTCAGGTTCACCAGGTCGAGCAGTTCGTCGATGCGGGCCTCGCGCTCGCCCGCCGACCGGTCCTGGAGGCCAAAGCCGACGTTCTCCTCGACGGTCAGGTGCGGGAACAG
>JAQCNG010000289.1 GCA_028275145.1 Halovenus sp.
TCGCAGGTGACGTCGTCGGCCGTCGGTTTCCCCTCGAAGTTGGCGTCGGGGGAGGACTCGATGAGTTCCTCGCCGGTCTGTTCCTGTGTGGAGACAAATGATTCGGTGTCGGCATCCTGCTCGGCGCTCGAGCCACAGCTCGTACAGACCATCCGGCTGTCCCGCTTTTTCATCATCGAGCCACAGTCGTCACAGAACTGCATATAGTCGTACGTAGCACAGGGAGCCCAATCAGTCTTTTCACGCCACGGTGATACCGTGGCGCGTAAGAAACTCGCTGACGTGTTTTATCTCGGTGGGACTGCCGATGATTCGGACGTGACTCCCCTCCTGCCGGACGGTGACGACGAACTGCTCGTTGATCTCCGTCCGGAGTTCCGCGAGTGTCTCGTCTGGCAGGAGAATCTGGGTGCTGTCTCGGAGGCGGGACGCATCCATCACGTCTCGGGATGTGTGCCCTCGTCATATTACTCTATCGGAATCACCTACTCAGAGGCACTTTTGACCGCCGGTCTCACGCGGTTCACTCGAGTGTGTGTATCTCCTCGCACGCCAGACACTGCACCCGTTTGCCGTCGTCGAGCAGTTCGTACCGGTCGGTCCCGATGCCGAGCACCGTCCGGCCCGTCCAGACCGCATCACAGTGGGTTTCCGGGCAGCGGGCGGGGACGGTTCGGTCGCCCTCGGCCTCCGCGGCAACCTCCTCGAGTGTCCGGAGGTCCTGTGCCAGCCCTGCCTCGTCGTCGAGCTCCGCCTGCAGGTGGTCGAGATGCTCGCCCAGCGTCGCGTCCGGTGGCTCCTCCTCGATGTCGAACTCCCGGTCGCGGGCCCCGCCCTGGCCCCCGAGCAGGTCCGGGTCCACCGCCGGCCCCTCGCGGGACTCGGCCCCGTCCTGGCTGTCCGGCGACGGGCCCTCTCTTTCGTCCCGGAGGCCCGGTTCGGCCGACGTCTCGTCTCTGTCGAAAGGGCCCGTGTCCGCCTGCGTCTCCCCTGCCGTCCGGGCGTCCCAGAACGTCTCCCGGTTCCGGGCATCCGCCACGGAGTGGGTGTCGTCCTCTGTGCCGTCGCCGGCCAGCGAGCGGAGTCTGAGCGCGACCACCAGCGCCGTCACCAGCACCAGCGGGACAACCGCGAGCAGTTGCCAGCCGTCGAACCCGTCCTGGAGCACGCCGGAGATAGCGGGGTTGGCCACCAGCGGACGAACCGCGACGACACTCACGAACAGCACGAACACGAGGCCACCGACGACACGCCCTGTCGCTCCCATTGGCCGATATAGGGGTCGGAACCGATAAAAGCCAACCGTTCACCGACCCGGGCGACTGTGACCACAACCGATAAACAGGGACACATCGAAGCCCGAGGCATGATTCGCGTGGGTATCAACGGCTACGGGACAATCGGCAAGCGTGTGGCGGCGGCGGTCCGGGCCCAGCCAGATATGTCGGTGATGGGGGTGGCGAAGACACGACCCAACCACGAGGCGATGACGGCCGTCGACAACGGGTTCGACCTCTACGCGGCAATCGAGGAGCGCAGACCCCGCTTCGGGGAGGCTGGCATCGACATCGACGGCGACGTCGAAGCACTCGTCGCACAGAGCGACATCGTCGTCGACGCCTGTCCGTCGGGCATCGGTGCCGAGAACGCCGCGATGTACCGCGAACACGACACGCCGGCGCTCCTGCAGGGCGGGGAAGACGCCGACGCCGTGGACGCGAGTTTCGTCTCGCGTGCGAACTACGACTCCGTCGAGGGTGCCGACCTCGTGCGGGTGGTCTCCTGCAACACGACGGGACTCTCGCGGCTGATCGCACCGCTCGCGGAGAGCTACGGCATCGAGAAGGTGCGCGCGACGCTCGTTCGCCGTGGCGGCGACCAGGCACAGTCCGGCCGCGGACCGATAAACGATATCCTCCCCGACCCGGTCGCGCTGCCCTCTCACCACGGTCCCGACGTGAACACCATCTTCCCGGACCTGGCAATCGACACGCTCGGACTGAAGGTGCCCGCGACCCTGATGCACACCCACAGCATCAACGTCACACTCGAGTCGAGCCCCGACGCCGAGCGCGTGCGCGACCTGCTGGCGGGCGAGCGCCGACTGTTCGTGATTCCGGAGTGGCTCGGACTCGACGGTGCGGGGGCAATCAGGGAACTCGCGGGTGATGCCGGCCGACCCCGGGGGGATGTCTGGGAGAACTGCATCTGGGGCGAGTCCATCACCGTGGAGGGCCGTGACCTGTACCTGTTCCAGGCGATCCACCAGGAGGCCGACACCGTCCCCGAGAACGTCGACGCAATCCGGGCGGTGCTCGGAACCGCCGGCGCTGCCGAGAGCATCCGGCGGACAGACGAGGCGATTGGACTCGACGCGGCACTCACCGGTTCCCGCACCTGACCTGTGTTCCCCTCCCCGTGTCTGCGGACCGAACCTGCCTTACTTTGCTGTCCCGAACAGGCGGTGTGGAACTGAAACAGCTCATAAACAGCATGCCGTTCGCGGAACTGCTGGGCGTCGAAGTAATCGAGGTGGGTAACGGACACGCGCGTGGACACCTGCCCGTCGACGACCGTCTGCGGTCGAGCAACGGGGGCGCTGCCGTCCACGGCGGGGCGACGTACGCGCTCGCCGACACGGTGGGCGGGGCGGCGGTCATCTCCCTGTCCCGCGACGTCAGTCCGACGGTGGACATGCGTATCGACTACCTCGCGCCTGTCACCGACGACATCTACGCCACGGCCGACGTCATCCGATACGGGTCGAGTCTGGCGATGGTCCAGATCAACCTCTACGACGAGGCGGACACCCGCGTTGCGACCGCACAGGGGACCTACAAGACCGCCGGACAGGGCGAGGATACGCCCTGGGACAGCGCGGAACACCGGGAGGAAGACCCACCGGATGCCGACGACCCGGACGGGCGCGGGCAGGGCGCGGGTGGAACCTCCGAGTGAGTCCACCGCGGAGTCTCCACCAGAAGAGTTCGACTGGGCGACCCACCAGGGGAGTCCTGACGGGAGTCGCAACTGTTTCACCGGCGGGCAGAGAACAGAGGGTATGCACGTCAGTGGTGTCGGGCCGCCGCTCGTGACCCCGTTCGACCAGGAGGGAGATGTCGACCACGGCCGCCTGCGCGAACTCGTCGCGTGGGTCGAGACGCGCGGCGTCGACTTTCTGGTCCCCTGTGGGTCGACGAGCGAGGCAGAACTGCTGACCGCCGACGAGCAGGCCCGCGTCGTCGAGACAGTGGTCGACGCCGCGTCGGTGCCGGTCGTCGCAGGCACCGGTCATCCCGGCCTGCGCGAGACGCTCGCGTCGACACGGGCAGCGAGCGAGGCCGGCGCGGACGCCGCGCTCGTGGTGACACCCTTCTACTACGAACACGACCAGCAGCGACTCGCCGCCTACTACCGTGAGGTTGCGGACTCATCCCCGCTCGGGGTGTATCTCTACTCCGTACCCACCTACACAGGTGTGGAACTCCACCCCGACACCGTCGGTGACCTCGCCACGGAGCCCGGTATCCTGGGACTGAAGGACTCCTCGGGGTCGCTTGGGGCGCTCGCGCGACACCGCCGACGGACCGGGAGCGACTTTACACTGCTCGCCGGCAGTGCGGACCTGCTCGCGAGCGG
>JAQCNG010000006.1 GCA_028275145.1 Halovenus sp.
AGGGTGTCGATGATATCAGCCACGCTCACAGTTGTATCTGAGGCGAGTGCCACGCTGTCTACCGTCCCAGTTATCGGTGTCGAACTGGGGCAGACAGGGTTCACTGTAATCGGCATCCTCGGGATTCTCGTGCTTCTGGTGGGGTCGGGGTTTTTCTCGTCGTCGGAGATTGCGATGTTCTCACTGTCGCCCTATCAGATCGACGCGATGATCGAAGAGGGGAAACGCGGTGCACAGACGATCAAATCTCTCAAGGCGGACCCACACCGACTGCTCGTGACGATTCTGGTTGGTAACAATCTGGTCAACATCACGATGTCGTCCATCTCGACGACTATCGTCGGCTTCTACTTCGACGCCAGCACGGCCGTGCTCGTCTCGTCGCTCGGTATCACCTCGATGGTGCTGCTGTTTGGCGAGAGCGCGCCAAAGTCCTACGCCGTCGACAACGCCGACAGGTGGGCACGGACCGTCGCGCCTCCGCTGAACGTCGTCGGAAAGCTGCTGTGGCCGCTTATCACCGTGTTTTACTATCTGACGCGACTCGTCAACAAACTCACCCCCGGTGGTGCGTCTCTCGAGTCGTCCTACGTCACCCGCGAGGAGATCAGGAACATGATAAGAACCGGCGAGCGCGAGGGCATCCTCGAGGAGGAGGAACGGCAGATGATCCAGCGCACCCTGAAGTTCAAAAACACCGTCGCAAAGGAGGTGATGACGCCGCGTCTCGATGTCGGAGCCATCTCGAAGGAGTTGACCGTCAGACAGGCAATCGAGGAGTGTATGCAGTCGGGGCACGCCCGTCTCCCGGTCTACGATGGCTCACTGGACGATGTCATCGGCGTCTTCGACATCCGTGATCTCGACCGCGACACCGACTACGAGGAGATGGTCGACCGCGAGGTGGCGGAGGTGGTCAGTCCGACGCTCCGTGTCCCCGAGTCGAAAAACGTGGACGACCTGCTCTTCGAGATGCGCGAACAGCGGTTGCACATGGTCATCGTCGTCGACGAGTTCGGTGCGACAGAGGGTCTCGTCACGATAGAGGACATCGTCGAGGAGATTGTCGGCGAGATTCTGGTGGGTGACGAGGACAGTCCGGTCGAGGTGGTCGACGACACCGAGGTGCTGGTTCGTGGCGAGGTGAACATCGACGAGGTAAACAACCTCCTGAACATCACACTGCCCGAGGGCGAGGAGTTCGAGACGATCGCCGGGTTCATCTTCAACCGGGCGGGCCGTCTCGTCGACCAGGGCGAGGAGTTCGACTACGAGAACGTCCGGTTGCGGGCCGAAGAGGTCGAGGACACCCGGATTCAGAAGGTCCGGGTGACCGTCGACCACGACGCCGTCGAGTCGGCCGACGGGGACCTCTCGTCCGACGAGGGGAACTGACCGGTGGTGTGGCGGGGGCCGACCGCTACGGTCGAGGCTCCGACAGTTCGGACGCTGGCAAAAAGGTTAGGCAACCAGGAGACGTACGCTCTCTCATCGGATCATGTACGAGCACATTCTTCTCCCGTTCGACGGTAGCGAGAGAGCAGCCGAGGCGCTCCATCACGCGGGTGAACTCGCGCACTGGGCCGACGCAACTATCCAGGTTCTGTACGTTGCTGACACAACGCGCGACAGCGTCACCGTTGTCGAGGGTGAGACCGTCGACGTGCTGGCACAGAAAGGCGAGGACATCGTCGAGGAAGCCGCACAGACCCTGCAGACGCTCGGCGTTGCACACGAGACCGACATCGTACAGGGGAATCCGGCCCCGACGATTGCCGAGTACGCCGAGCGGTACGACCAGGATCTGGTCGTGATGCCGACCCACGGTCGGGAGGGGCTCTCGCGATACGTTGCTGGCAGTGTCTCCGAGAAGGTCGTCCGTCTCTCCTCGGTGCCCGTTCTCACAGTCCGCATGCAACCCGACGAGACACTCGAGTTTCCGTACGAGAGTCTCCTCGTTCCGACGGACGGGAGTGCGGCCGCGACACACGCCGCCGGGCATACCCTCTCACTCGCGGCGTCGCTCGATGCGACCGTCCACGTCCTGTCAGTCGTCGATGACGAGACGCCCGGGCTGGATGTCCGGTCGACGGTGACCGGCAAAGAGAGCGAGCAGGCCGCGACCGACGCTGTCGAAGCCGTTCTCTCGGAGGCCGAGACGCGTGGGGTCACCGAAACCGTCAGTCATATCCAACACGGGACGCCGACCGAGGAAATCCTCGACTGCATCGAATCGAACAACGTACACGCCGTCGGAATGGCGACGACGGGCAGGCGTGGCACGGACCGGATTCTGCTCGGCAGCGTCGCCGAAACGACCGTGCGCTCGGCACCGGTCCCGGTGCTGACCGTCGCGGACTCGTCGTGACGCACACCTCAGGTCACGGGCACCGATGAACAACTCCCCGGTTGTCGTGTCACGCAACCCTGCACGGCATTCACCCTGACTCGTGCAGATTCCGGTATCCAAACTCTTCGCCCATCAGGGCGGGAAAGACATCAGTCGTGAACTCCGGTTGCCGGGGCGTACACGACGGTCATAACCAGTTCGTCCTCGAAGGCCTGGAACCGGTGGTCGGTGCCCGGGTCGAGATGGACGACGTCACCGGCCGAGACGGGTGTGACGTCGCCCTCGACGTTGAGTTCGGCAGTTCCGGACTCGACAACGTATATCTCGTCCTCCCCGTGGGCGTGCATACTGTCCTCGTCACCCGGTTCGAACCGCATCACCTCGAGACTCACGTTGTCGGTGCGAAAGGCCTCGGTCGACTCTGCTCCTGTTGTTGCGAGTTCGTCTGCGACATCACGGATTGTGAACGTGTCCATTGCGGTATCTACTAGCGGTTCCAGTCGTTTGAGCGTTCGGACTGTGGGAGATCGTGAGCCAGTGACGATACAGTTTACCCCTGTCGAGTGTAACAACATACAGCAATGAGTCGGAACGTGAGTATAATCGGCGGTGGTGTAATCGGGCTCGTCACTGGACTCTCACTTGCCCGGAGCACCGCAGACTCCGGGACCGATTATCAGGTAGAGATAATAGAAAAGGAGGAGCGTGTCGGTAACCAGTCAACCGCAGTTGCGGGGTACGGTATCCGAACGGTGTACAGACACCCGGTCAATCTGTACCTGGCTCAGAAGGGACTCCAGTTCTGGTCGACGCTGAGCGAAACGTCAGAGACTGGATTCCGGAGAAACGGGTACCTCTTTCTCACGAACGACGACGAGATGTCAAGCACCCTGCAGAGAGAGCGGACCCGACAGATATCTAATGGGTTCCCCGCAGAGATACGGACACCGGTAGACCCGGGCGAGTTCAGCACCGAGGAGATAAACAGGTACCGGACCGGACTGTTCTCGCCAGTATCGGCTGTTTCGGACTCCGCGAGGACCATCGAGAGTATCAGACACCTGTGTGAGCAAAGCGGCGTCCGTATACGAACAGGCGAGGAGGTCACTGACATAGAGGACGAGGGCACCCAGTGCAGGTTGGAGACGACCGAGTCAACGGAGTGGGCCGATACTGTAGTCAACGCCGCCGGCGTCTGGGCCGACGAAATCGCGCAACTCACAGGCGAGACACTACCCGTCGAGGCGAGCGCGCGAAAGTTGGCCGTTCTGGAGAGAACAGTCGACCCGGAGATGCCGCTGGTGGTGGATGTCGACACCGGGTTTTACATGCTACCCGGCCACGACAACACGCTCTACGCCGGTGGTGACTTCCGCCACGAAAGGGCAGACGAGTCGTACAGTCGACTGCTGAAGCAGTACGGCTCCGAGGCCTACGATGGGATATCGGACGCTCCTCTCGACGAACTGCGGGCAGGCTACTACGCCATGACACCGAGCAGGGTTCCGATAATCGAGCGAACAGGGAACATCGTTCACGTGTGTGGGTTCAGCGGTCACGGATTCATGCAAGCCCCCGGTGCGGCGAGTGTGGTAAAACGGATGATACTCCCCGACGAGACGAACGTGCTCAGGGAGGAACTGCTCTCCTCGGACAGGACGCTCTCTGTGACAGATATACAGTTCTAGAAGGTGTTACAGAACGATTCCCACACCAGAGAGCGGGGTGAACGGCGAGTGGACCCGGGACGAACGACTCCAGAGGACGTGGGTGCCGGTCCAGCACGACGAGCGTGAGTACGGTCTGCTCGACTGACGTCCGAACAGAGATACAGTTTCGTCCAGTGGTCGCAGTCGGGTGACCAGAGAGCTATCAACCGGCCACGATTGGTGCGTTCTCGACGCCCCAGTACACCCACCACGCGAGAGCGGACTTTGCGAGCAGGGACAGCGCGATGTACACCCGCTCGCCGAACAGATACTCGCTCCAGGGGCCGATTTTCTTGTACTGGAGGTACATGTTCACGGCAAACGTGTTGAAAAACAGGAAGGTGACGCCCGTCGCGCCGAGGACAAACAGGGGGAACTCGTCGGGAAACTCGGCGTAGGTTGCCCCAGTCGTTATCATGATAACGACCCAGGGAACGATGCCGGCGAGACAGCCGTAGACGAACGGTCGCCAGTCCTGACGCCGCAACGGGTCGTCGCTCAGCACGTTGTTCTGTTCTTCCATCAACAGGCCAAACAGATTCATCAGCGCGGTCAGAGCAAACAGCGAGAGCAACACGCCGATGTCGGCGATACCAG
>JAQCNG010000292.1 GCA_028275145.1 Halovenus sp.
GCTCTCCGCTGTGCGACCCGGTCGAAGGCTTAAGTGGAGCAGTCACGAAATATAACTAATGGCAATCGACCCAGAGTTCGAGACGAACTACGAGGAGGTGGAGCGTCACGAGGGACACCGCGTCTGGACGCCGGACGGCGAGGAGACGACAGCGGAGACAGAGGGGATTCACGGCACACACGTCGCCGTCGATTTCGACATCTGTATTGCCGACGGGGCGTGTCTGGAGGACTGCCCGGTCGATGTCTTCGAGTGGGTCGACACGCCGGAGCACCCGGAGAGCGAGATAAAGGCCGACCCGACCTACGAGGACCAGTGTATCGACTGTATGCTCTGTGTCGACGTCTGCCCGGTCGACGCGATCGACGTCGACCCGGGCCGTGCCGGCCGCATCTAGTGACGGCCCCGGATACACCAGGGCCACCGGACCAGCGAGAACTCACCCGAGGCGCTCACCGCTCCCGGGGGCCTCCACGAGCGCACCTGGGCGCTCTCCGAGACGTCGCCCAGATTCTCACCGGCGTCCCCGAGCGGTGAGCGCCACACCGCCCGGACCTGCGCCCCGGTCAGGGCAGGTCGTGGAAGGTGGCGTCCCCGCTGTCGGTGTCGAGTACGACCGCCGCGGGCGGCTCGTCGTCACCGGGACCGGTCGAGACGCCGCCGGGGTTGATGCGGACCGTGTCGCCGGTCCGTTCGTGTGTCTGCTGGTGGCTGTGGCCGTGCAGGACGTAGTCGTAGTCGCCGCAGTTGACAAGCGCGTCGACGATTGGTCGGTTGGTGCCGTGATACACGGCGATGGATTTCCCGCCGAGCGAGAGTTTGCCGAACTCGCCGAGATACGCACCAAACGACCGGACCGCATCCCGGAGCATCCACTCGCCGTCGTTGTTGCCACGCACCGCGTAGAAATCGTAGTCGCGGTCGAACGGTGTGACAGAGAACGGCGCGACCATGTCGCCACAGTGGACAACAGCCCCGACGCGCCCAGCGAACAGTCCAGCCGCCGACTCGACAATCTCGCGGTTGTCGTGCGTGTCCGAGACAACTCCCACGTTCATACGTGACAGTTCGGGAGCCACGGGCATCAACATTAGGCACTAGTGTCGGAACGGGATAGTATCGCCGGCGACGGTGGCAGCGAGAGCGGGGCCCGTCTGTCGGGGTGGTTACTCGTCGATGAGTTCCTCGAACTCCGGCAGCACCTCCTCCTCGTCGGTGGTGCCGCCGTCGCCGCGCTGGTTGTCGGTCTCTCCGACGAACTCGTCGTCGAGCTCCTCCGTCAGCACCGACTCGCCGGAGTCTGTCTCGTCTGTGGTGTCGTGAGCCGTGTCGTCGGCCGCCGTCTCGGTGTCCTCCTGGTCGTCGCTGGTCTCGTCGTCGTCGGTTTCCTCGTCGATTACCTCCACCTCGAGCACCTCGAGGGGGATGTTCTGGAGGCGCTGTCCAATCTCCTTTCGCGCGATACGGGACGCGTGTTCCTCGCGCTCGACGTTGAACACCGTCATCTCCAGTTCGAGCGCGACCAGCGCCTCGTCGGCCGCAATAAACGCCGGTGGTAACTCCTCGCCCGAGGGCGAGGTCCGCTCGGACATGCTTATCTCGACGTAGTTCAGGTCCGGGTTCAGCATCTCACCCGTTTTCGAGATACCGATACGAATCGCCTCGTCCGGTGTCTCCACGTCGTACACCGGGACTGCGGCCTCGACGACAGCCCTGCAGTTCATACTTTGTGGTTGAATACCAATCAATATGAATGTTTTGTAGGCCCAGATAACGGGCACCGGCGGACGACAGACCGACGACGGGCACCGAACAGTCGCCAATCGCCGCGCCGTCGTGCGCTCAGAAGTCGGGCAGGTCGTCGGGAGCCTCGTACTCGGTCTCCCAGTCGATGTAGTCGTCTTTCAGAGTCTCACAGACCAACTGGCCGAGTTCGGTCAGCGAGGCGTTTATCATCGAGGTGATATGCCAGGAGTCGATATCGGGGTGGTACTCCCGCTCTTTCCAGTCCTCGGGAATGCCGGGCGCGTGGTAGCCGACGCGGTCGGCGTGGGAGTCCCAGAAGAAATCGAACCGCTGGAACATCTCCAGGTCCCGCATGATGTCGAACACCTCCTCGTCGAACTCGACGTCCGCGGCCCACTGCCGGAACGCACGCTCCCACGCGCCGTCCGCCAGAAACTGTTCGAGTTCCTCCCGGCGGTAGTCGGTTTCGCCAACCACCTCGGCGTCCTCGTACTCGTTCGGGTCGAACGCCTCGAGTTCCGGCGGGTCGGGTCGTTGCACGTCCAGGGTCATGTGTGTTGTTCGGTCAGCGGGAGTATAAGTCGTCCGGAGGGGACTGACCGGTCGGCGCTCACTCCCCGGGCACGACGGTGACACTCGCCACCCGGTCGTCAGCCTCGAGGCGCATTACTCTCACGCCCATCGTGTTGCGGCCCTGTGTCGATATCTCGTCGACAGGACTGCGCATGATCTGTCCCTTTTCGCTCATCACGACTAGGTCGTCGCTGGCGGCGACGGCCTTTACCGTCGCCACCCGCCCGTTGCGCTCACCGGTATCGATGTCGACCAGTCCCTTTCCGTACCGGGACTGCGGGCGGTACTCCGCGAGCGGTGTCCGCTTGCCGTAGCCGTTGCGCGTGACCGTCAACAGCGCGCGGTCGTCGGTTTCGTCGGTCGCCACCAGTCCGGCGACCCGGTCGCCGTCCTGCAGGTCGACCGCCCGGACGCCGCGGGCGCTCCGGCCCATCTCGCGGACCTCGTCCTCGTCGAACCGGATGGTCATGCCGGCCTCGGTTGCGACGACGAGGTCCTCGGTTCCGTCGGTCACCTCAACGTCGACCAGCGCGTCGTCGTCGTCGACGCTGGCGGCGATGATACCCGTCGAGCGGATGTTCTCGAAGTCGGTCGCGCAGGTGCGCTTGATGTACCCCTCCCGTGTGACCATCGTGAGACACTGGTCGGGCGCGAACGCGTCGGTGTCGACCACCGCCGTTATCTCCTCGCCGTCGTCGAGGTCGATGACGTTCACGGCGGATTTCCCGCGGGCGGTGCGGGACATCTCGGGTATCTCGTAGGTCTTCAGTCGGTAGACCGTGCCGTAGTTGGTGAAACACAGCAGGTAGTCGTGGGTGTTTGCCCGGAACACCGTCGAGACACGGTCGTCGTCTTTTGGGTCCGCGCCGATGATACCCTTGCCGCCCCGGCCCTGCGGGTCGAACTCGCTGGCGGGCATCCGTTTGATGTAGTCACCCTCGGTCAACACCACCAGACAGTCCTCCTCGGGGATGAGGTCCTCGTGGGTGACCTCTTCCTCGGCCTCCATGATGCTCGTCCGGCGCTCGTCGCCGTACTCCGCCTCGATCTCCCGCAGTTCCTCCTTTATCACGCCCAGCAACTTCTGTTCGCTGTCGAGCACCGACTGCAGGTAGTCGATTCGCTCCTGGACAGCCTCGTACTCGGCGCGTATCTCCGCGGCCTCCATCGAGGTGAGCGAACCGAGTTGCATCCGGAGGATGTGCTTTGCCTGCTCCGCCGAGAACGACAGCGAGGACTGTACCGCCGGGTAGTCGAGGTCGGCGTCCTCGATACTGCCGGGGTCGCGCTCGCCCTCGAGCACCGCCTGTGCCTCTTCGCGGTCGGCCGTCTCGGTGATTACGTCGACGATTGCCTCGGCGTCCTCGACGGCCTCGAGTCGGCCCTCCAGGATGTGTGCGCGGTCTCTTGCCTCCTGTAGGTCGTGACGGGAGCGCCGGCGCACCACGTTCTTGCGGTGCTCCAGGTAGTGCGAGAGCGTCTCCTTCAGCGTCAGCACCCGTGGCTGGCCGTCGACCAGGGCGAGATTGATGACGCCGAACGTCGATTCGAGGTGGCTCTCCAGCAACTGGTTCTCGACGACATCGACGTTGGCACCCCGCTTGAGGTCGACTACGATGCGGACACCGTTGCGGTCGGACTCGTCGCGCAGGTCCGAAACCCCCTCGATGACACCCTCGTTGACGTTGTCGGCGATGCGCTCGACCATCCGTGCCTTGTTCTCCTGGTAGGGCAGTTCCGTGATGACGATGCGGTCGGCGGCCGAATCACGGCGCTGTATCTCGTACTCGGCGCGCATCCGCAGGCGGCCACGCCCCGTCGCGTACGCCGAGTAGACCGCCTCACGGCCGACGATGTTCGCGCCCGTCGGGAAGTCTGGCCCCTCGACGTACTCCATCAGGTCGCTCACCTCGCAGTCGGGGTTGTCGATGAGGTGGACCACCGCGTCGACCACCTCCGAGAGATTGTGCGGCGGGACGTTCGTCGACATCCCCACCGCGATACCCGAGGAACCGTTCAACAGGAGATTCGGGAGTTTCGCGGGCAACACCTCGGGTTCGGTGAGTCGGTCGTCGTAGTTCGCCTGGAAATCGACGGTGTCCTTGTCGATGTCGGCGAGCAGTTCCTCGGCGATGGGGGCCATCCGGGCCTCGGTGTAGCGCATCGCCGCCGGCGGGTCGCCGTCCATCGACCCGAAGTTGCCCTGCCCGTCGACCAGCGGGTAGCGCAACGAGAAGTCCTGTGCCATCCGCACGAGCGTGTTGTAGATTGCCGAGTCGCCGTGTGGGTGGTAGTCACCCATCGTCTCGCCCACGATAGACGAGGACTTGCGGTGACCCGACCCCGACGAGACGCCCATGTCGTGCATCGCGTAGAGGATACGCCGGTGGACCGGCTTCAACCCGTCGCGCACGTCGGGCAGCGCCCGCCCCGCGATGACGCTCATCGCGTAATCGATGTAGCTCTGCTCCATCTCGTCCTCGACGCGGACGTGTTCGATGTTCGCCGCCGGCGTCTTCGTGTTGTCCGGTTGGTCCGGGAGGTCTGAACTCATTGTTAGATATCCACCCAGTCGGCCTCGGGCGCGTGTTCCTTTATGAACTCCTTTCGCGGTTCGACCGCGTCACCCATCAGCACAGAGAACATCTTGTCGGCCACGGCGGCGTCCTCGACGGTAATCTGCTTGAGATGGCGCGTCTCGGGGTTCATCGTCGTGTCCCAGAGCTGCTGGGGGTTCATCTCACCGAGACCCTTGAACCGCTGGACCTGGCTCGGGTTGCCGTTGCACCGCTGCTCGATTATGCGGTCGCGCTCTTTCTCGGTCATGGCGTCGTATGTCTCGCCCCTGTAGCGGACCCGGTACAGCGGCGGCTTCGTCGCGTACACGTGACCCCGCTCGAGCAACGGCGTCATGTGCCGGTACAGGAACGTGAGCAGGAGCGTCCTGATATGGGCTCCGTCCACGTCCGCGTCAGTGTTGTGCGCACAGAGTCCACCGACACCCGCGACGAAGTTCTCGTCGGTCTCGACGGAGAAGTCGTACACGTACTCGCCAGTCGGGTCGACCTGCTCAACGGACCGCACCGGGAGCGCAACCAAGTCGTCGGAGAGTTCCTCGTACCGTCTCGCGTCCGGGTTGTCGCCACCGGTCTCGACTCTCTCGTGCAGTTGCGTGCTCTTCTCGTGCTGTTGCCAGACGTCGCGCAGACGTTCGAGGTCCTCGCGGGCAGACACCGTCACCGTGTGGCGGTCGGTCACCGTCTCGATACCTTCCGAGGAGAGCGAGTCCGCCGACACGACCGAGTGTGAGGCGACAACACCCTGCGCCGAGAGCAGGTACAGCAGCCCGCTCGCGAGGTCGCGGGACGTCGTCGTCCAGCGTATCGACCCGTCACCGACGGTTCCATCACCGAGGAGGTACCCGCGGAGGAACGCGCGCTGTCCGGCGTCGGACGTGTTGAACACGAGGTCGGGAACCGTCTTGGTCGCGGCACTCGTCGAGTCACACCCGAGTACCGCCTGCCAGACGACCGCCGCGACGCGGTTGACCAGCTTGACCTCGTCCACGCGGTCGTCGTACCGGCTGTGTTTCCCGGCAATCCCGAACACCTCCTCGAACGCAGTCCGGTACCGCTCGATCAGGTCGCGGTTGTTCGACCCCATGGTCAGGCGGACCCCGTTGCGCGGCGAGCACGACCCGTCTGCGACCCAGAATCCGAGCAGTTCGAGCAGCGTCTCGTCGATGTCGAGGTAGCGCTCGATGCCGTGGTCCGCGTAGTGTGCCGGTGTGAGCTCGACGGAGGCGTCCTCGGGTATCAGCTCGATATCGCTCTCGTCCAGTTCGCTCACCCGGACG
>JAQCNG010000003.1 GCA_028275145.1 Halovenus sp.
GACACGGCGGTCTGTCGAAAGGCTATTGTTGTAGCCCTCGAAGGACAGATAGTGAGGCCGAACACATCGTGAACAGGCGTCAGTTTCTCGCACTCGGCACAGCGGCCGGCCTGGCCGGACTGTCCGGGTGCACGTTCAGCCGCGCAGTCGAGAGCGAGCAGGAGGCCGGTGTGACCGTCGGGCTGGAGACAGTCGTCGAGGGACTCACGTTCCCGACCGAACTGGCGTTCCTGCCCGACGGCAGTCACCTCGTGGCCGAGCGGGCCGGACAGCTCCGCCGTCACACCGACGACGGACTCGACGAGACACCGTTTCTCGCGCTCGGCGACCGACTCGACGGCACCGAGGGTGAGAAGGGACTCGTCGGGATGGCGCTCCATCCCGAGTTCGAGTCGAACCGGCGGCTGTTTCTCAGGTACAGTGCCACGACCACGGACCCGGAGCTGTCACACATCGCGGCCCTCTCCGAGTTCCGGGCACGCGAGGACCTGACCGGTGTCGTGGAGGGCTCCGAGCGGCGGGTGCTCGAGGTGCCACAGCCCGGTCCCGTTCACAACGCGGGGGCGCTCGCCTTCGACGAGAACGGTCACCTCTACGTCGCGCTCGGTGACGGCCAGCGCACCGACATCGGCGAGAAGAACGGCCTCTGGTGGTACCAGCAGGGCGGTGCTGCACAGAACACCGAGGCGAACCTCCGCGGCGGTATCCTCCGCATCGACGTGGACAACCCCGAGGGTGACCGCGCCTACGGTATCCCCTCCGAGAACCCGCTGGTCGGCCAGGACGGCCGCGACGAGTTCTACGCCTGGGGTCTGCGCAACCCCTACCGCATCTCCACCGACCAGGGGCGACTGTTTATCGGGGACGTCGGCGAGCACATCCGCGAGTCGGTCTATCTGGGCGAGGCCGGGGCCAACTACGGCTGGCCGATGATCGAGGGTTCGAGCTGTGGTGCGTCCACCTCTATCGGCCACACCGTCTCGGAGAACCCGCTGAACGCGCTCAACCCGAAAACCTGGGTCGCCCAGGTCAACCGCATCTCGTCGGTCAAGATCTGCCCCGGAACGGAGGCCACCGACGGCGACATCACACAGCCAATCGCCGAGTACAACCGCTCCGGCGCCCGGGCGGTCACCGGCGGCCAGGTCTACCGCGGCGATGCCATCCCCGAACTGTCGGGCGTGTATCTGTTCGGTGACTACATCCCGCAGGCCCCGATGTTCGCGCTCCGGGAGCCCGATTCCGACTCTGCCTCCGACGACCGACCCTGGCCGATCACCGAACTCGACGTCGCGGCCACCGAGAGCGGACGGCTCAACGAGTTTCTGGTCTCGTTCGCACGCGACCCAGCAGGTGAGGTGTACATACTCACCGCAAAGAGCCCCGCCAACGGCCCCGGCCGCGTCAGACGACTTACGAGTCCGCAGTAACTCGCGCGCTGACGAACATCCCGGCGGCAAAGATGGCCGCCCACGTCGCCACCGCACCCAGAGCGACGAGCGGCACGAGAAACGGCGTCAGCACCGGTCCACCGTGCAGCGCGAGCGCGAGAATCAGCACCACGATCGGCGCGAACCCGGCCGCCACCGGCGGCCCCACCGCCTGTCCGTGGCGTCGCCCGAACCAGAGTCCAGCCGCCAGATGCGGAAGCAGAAACATCGTCGCGAGCGCGAGCGTCTGCTGCCAGCCCGACCCCGTAACGAGCGGTTCGTTTGTTAACAACACCACCGCGACGAGCACGAACCCGACGGCCATCGCGCCAACGGCAGCGCTCCCCGGAACGAGCCAGCCAACGACCAGGTGGTCACGGTCGACCCGCTCCCGGAGCGTGTCTGTCCACTGTATCGAACGATCACTCGCCATATCCGTGTGTTCGGTCGAAGTCGCTTTACCCTGACGGTGTCACCACCCCCGTGTGGGCCGGTGACACGCCGGGGTCTCTCCCAGTCTGGGTGGTCCCGTTACACCCGGAGCGAGGCGGCGCTCGCGTCGACTGCGGCGACCCGGCCGTGTTCACGACGACCGCCAGAACACGCCCGTGAAGATGGCGAGCATGGGGAGAATCTCCAGTCGACCGATCAGCATCAGGAACACCATCACGAGTTTGCTCTCGACGGGGAACTCGAGGTAGCTGCCGAACGGCCCCAGCGCGCCGAACCCCGGGCCGATGTTCCCGAGTGTGGCGATGGAGGCGCTCATCGCGTCTAGCACGCTGAGGTCGATGCTGGCGGTGCGTT
>JAQCNG010000015.1 GCA_028275145.1 Halovenus sp.
CCGGAGACGCTGACCGCCGGGAGCGTCAGTGTCTCCCCGCGGTAGTGGAACTCGGGCGGAGAGAGCATCTGTCCGCCCTCCGAGTCACGCCGCCAGACGCCCCCACCCTGGTAGGCCAGCTCCGAGTCCGCACCCTCGTAGATGACTGCGCCGAGAGTGACGTTCATCACTGTCGTCGTGTTGTCTGTCGAGCGGTTGGTGATGCTCACGTTCATCCAGCCGCGGTCCTCGTCGACCGACAGGTCGCCGCGGTCGTTCGGGCCCGTCCCGAAGGACGCCTCGTGTGAACCGGACTCACCCAGCGCGACGAGCGCGGCCTTCGAGTCGAACTGTGTCAGCGCCTTCTCCGCGCGGTCGTCGGTGAGTCGTTCCTCCGTGTCGCCCACAGCAATCGCCCCCAGCGTGACGACCAGCAGCGACCCGACGATGACGAAGCCGAGGACCAGTATGAATCCGACCGTCTCCGACTGTGCTCGCTCGGCAGTCTCCGGTCCGACTGGTGAGCGCATACCTGCTGTCTGGCGGTACGCTCCCAACAGGAATAAGCGGTCCGGCCACAGGGCCGGCTTTGCCGGGTGTGTGCGCCACACCGCGTCTGGCGCGACCGGGGACTCAGCGACGACTGTCGACGGCCTCGCGGGCGTCGTCGACGTGTTCGCGCTCGACGGTCACCTCGTCGGCACGCGCCTGGGCCTCCTCGGGGTCGATTTCGGCGGCGACCCCGCGGATGGCCCGCATCGACGCCTCGCGCACGAGCGCCTCTAGCTCTGCCCCGGAGTAACCGGCCGTTCGCGCGGCCAGTTCGTCGAGGTCGACCGTCTCGCCCAGGGGCGTCCCCTCGGTGTGGACGTCGAGAATCTCCCGGCGGGCCGATTCGTCGGGGTTCGGCACCTCGATGTGCTGTTCGAACCGGCCCGGCCGGAGCAGCGCCGGGTCGATGTCCTCCTTGCGGTTGGTCGCGGCCAGCACGACCAGATTCGGGTGGTCGGCGGCCCTGTCCATCTCCGTCAGCAACTGCGAGACGACCCGCTCGGTCACCTCGTGGCCCTCGCCGCGCTCGCTGGCGATCGCGTCGACCTCGTCGAGAAAGACGATTGCGGGGGCGGTCTGGCGCGCCCGCTCGAAGAGGTCACGGATCGCCTGTTCGCTCTCGCCAACGTAGCGGTCGAGCACCTCCGGGCCGGCCACGCGCACGAAGTTGACCCCGCTCTCGCCGGCGATTGCCTCCGCGAGCAGCGTCTTCCCGGTGCCCGGTGGGCCGTGCAACAGGACACCCGACGGCGGGTCTGTCGCGGCCGCCTCGAACAGCGGTTCGTAGGCGAGTGGCCACTCGATTGCCTCCCGGAGCCGTTCTTTCGTGTCGTCGAGCCCACCAACGTCGGTGAAGTCTGTCTTCGGCGACTCGGCGACGTACTCACGCATCCCCGAGGGCTCGATGCCTTTCATCGCCTGTGTGAAGTCCTCGCGGGCGACCGACAGCTCCAGTTCCTCGTCGGACTGGTCGGTGTCGGCGGCCCGTTCCCGCCGCCGGAGTGCCGACATACCGGCCTCCCGGGCCAGCGAGGCGATGTCGGCCCCGACGAAGCCGTGCAGGCGCGCCGCCAGCGAGTCGAGGTCGACGCTCTCGTCCAGCGGCATGTCCCGTGTGTGGACGTCGAGAATCTCCCGGCGACCCTGCTCGCCCGGGACGCCGATCTCGATCTCCCGGTCGAACCGGCCACCCCGTCGGATCGCCGGGTCGATTGCGTCCGCGCGGTTCGTCGCACCGATGACGATGACCTCCTCGTCGGAGCCGAGTCCGTCCAGCAGCGTCAGCAACTGCGCGACTACACGGTTCTCCATGTCGCCGCCGGAGTCGCGCTCGCCGGCGATGGAGTCGAGTTCGTCGAGAAAGATAATCGCCGGTGCGTTCTCCGAGGCCCGCTCGAACGCCTCCCGCAGTCGTTCCTCGGACTCGCCCTTGTACTTCGAGACGATCTCCGGGCCGTGGATGGTGTCGAAGTGTGCGTCGACCTCGTTTGCGACGGCGCGGGCGATGAGCGTCTTGCCGGTGCCCGGCGGGCCGTACAGCAGGACCCCCTTCGGCGGGTCGATACCCAGCCTGGTGAAAAGCTCCGGCCGCGAGAGCGGCAGTTCGACCATCTCCCGGACGAGCTCGAGTTCATCGTCCAGACCGCCGATATCCTCGTAGGTGGTGCCGGTGGTCAGTCCACCCTCCTCGCCGCCGTCACCGCCGCTGTCGGTCGACTGGGTCGACTCCTCGCGGACCGACACCTGTTTGGGGTCGATACGGACTGCGGTCGTGTCTGTGATGCGGACCGACCCCCCGGGTGTGGTGTCGGTGACCACGTACGGGCCGTACCCCTCGATTCGGAGCTGTTTGCCCGAGCGGACCAGCCTGTCGACCAGTTTCCGGCGGACAATCTGCTCCGAGGGTGCCTCGCTCGCGTGGTCGCTCGCGGGATGCAGCGTCACCTCGGCGGCGTCGTTCACCGACGCCTTCCGGACGGTGACGTAGTCGCCGATGTTCGCGCCGATGCTCGCGCGGGTGTCGCCGTCGATCCGGACCACGTTACCGCCGTCGTCACTGGGCCAGACCTTCGCGACCGTCAGACGCTCCCCCTCGATGATGATTGGGTCGCCGCTGAGCACACCGAGTCGGCTCTGGATGCGTGTCGGGAGTCGCGCGATGCCACGCCCCGCATCCCGCTTGCGCGCGCCCTCGACTCTGACCTCCGATATCCCGTCACTCATATCCACTGTTAGGGGCGGATTCCGTTTAAGCACAAAGGTCCGGGTCGAGGCCTGCTGTGGCTGTCGGCCGGGGCCAACACCACCCCGTCACCAGTTCCATCGGACAGGACCCGTCAGTCCCGAGAGCAGCGCCTCCCGGTCTCCGCCCGTCAGTCCAGTTGTTCGGTCAGCCGCTCCAGTTGCTCGCGGCGCCGCTCGCGGGCGTGGTCGCGGAGTTCCTCCGCTGCTTGCTCCTCGCAGACGAGTTCGGGAACCGGCGTGGGTTCGCCGCCGTCGTCGATGGCGACAAAGGTGAGAAACGACGAGGTGGTCCTGCGTTTCTCGTCGACACGGGGGTTCTCGGCGTGGACCTCGACCCAGACGTCCATGCTCGTCCGGCCGGTGTCGAACACGTACGCCTCGAGCACCGCAATCTCACCGAGGTCGATCGGCGAGATGAAATCGACGTGGTCGAGCGAGGCGGTGACGACCCGCTCGTTCGCGAACCGACCCGCGGCGATGGCACCGCACATATCCATCCAGTGCAACACCGCGCCACCGAGCGCGCGCCCGAGCGTGTTCGTGTCGTTCGGGAGCAACACCTCGGTCATCTCGGTGTACGATTCGCTCAGTGTCGACGTCTCGGGGTCGTCGCTCATACCGGAGTCTCGGGACCGCTCTACTTCAGGATTGCCGAGCAAGCCCGTGTCGCGGGCGGCGACTCCACCCGTGAAATCGTCTGCCAGATGCTCCCGTCGGTGGTGTCCCCGCTCGTACGGTCGTGCGTGGTTTGTTCGCCCGCTCGACCAGTTCCGGGCTCTTTGCGGGCTCACACCACTCTGGCAAGAGCAGAGCGGTAACGAGTCACGCACGACCGTATCAGGTCCGGCCGAGGGCGTATCTGAGAGAGCCGGCTCCGGCGAGCGCGGCGAGCGCGGCGAGGACACCGAATCCGGGCCCCAGACCGTCGTTACCCCCGTCGTTGCTCGGGCTCTCGACGACGCTGACGGTGGCGCTCTCGAACGAACCGACCGTGTACTGGCCCCCACCGGAGTCGGCGACTGCCGAGCCCTCGGCGACGGTCAGTTCTGTCGACCGGTTGAGCGTCTGCCCCTCGACGGTCACCTCGAGGATGGCGACGTCGCCGCTGCTGTACGTGTTGTCCCCCATCGCGGCCACGCCGACGGCGGTGGTACCGCCGTCACGCACCTCGGCCTCTGTCTGCAGCGGCAGTGGCTCTTTGACGAACGCGACGTCCGTTATCTCGGCGACGTCGCCGTCTGCGAGGCTAACCTCGATGTCGTGCGCGCCGACACCGTCGCTCGCCCCCGCCACCACCACCTCGAACGTCAACTGGCCGTCCGGTTCGACCTCCCCCTCCTCTGGCTGGACCGTGATATCGACCTCCTGGGCGGCGACTGCGCCGCTCGCCAGTGTCAGAAACGCCGCCAGCGCACCGACGACGAGCGCGACTGCGCCGAGACGCACCAGCACCCTCTGTACGACAGCCCGCGTGTGCAAGCGATTCATCACCGGTGATTGAACCCCCCCGGATTAATCGGTTCCGGCGTCCCCGTCCCGCCGACCGGCGGCGACCGACGGCGAGTACGGCCACCGCGCCGGGCCCCGGTCAGGGCTCCCCGTGGGTGTAGCCCCGGTCCGGCAGCGGGTCGTCGTCGAGCGTGACGCCACCGTCGGTGACGCGCCCCACACGCGAGAGTCCAACGGGCGTCGCCTCGCGGGCCGCCTCGACCCGGTCGGGCGGGAGCGTGCAGACGAGTTCGAAGTCCTCGCCGAAGAAGATGCCGAGTTCGCGCCGCTCGCCCCCGTCGGCCGCGAGTTCGTCGACAGCGTCGTCGACCGGCAGCGGTGATTCGGCGGCGATACCGCAGTCGCTGGCCTCGGCGAGTTGGTGCAGCGAGCGCGCCAGCCCGTCGGAACTGTCCATCATCGCCGTCGCGGACGGGGCAAGCGCCCGTCCGGCGGCGACGCGGGGGGTGAACCGGAACAGGTCGTTCGCCCGCTTGCTCTCGCCGGCCCCGAACAGTCGACAGGCCGCGCCACTCCGGCCGAGTGTGCCTGTCACACAGACCGCATCGCCCGGTCGCGCGCCCGACCGGCGCACGGGGTCGTCGGTCCGTCCCAGCGCCGTGCTGGCGACGGTGAACTCCCCGTGAGCGTCCAGGTCACCCCCGACGTAGGAGGCGTCGACCCGCTCGCAGACCCCGTCTGCCCCCTCGACAAACGCGTCGACCCCGGCAAACGAGGGCCCACCGTACGCGGCGACGGCGGCGACTGCCTCGGCCCCCATCGCGGCCACGTCCGACAACGATGCACCGACGGCCCGCCAGCCCGCGGTGTAGCCGGTCGTCCCGTCGGGAAAGTCCGTCTGCTCGTGGAGCATATCGGTGGTCAACACGTGTCCGTCGACGACCGCCGCGTCGTCACCCGCCGACGGCACCTGCGCCGACAGCGCCCGCAGCGTCGCTCGTTCGTCCATACACGCCGTACGCGTGCCGAGGGAAAGAGCATGCCGTTCACGCAGTTCTATCGGTCCGTAATAACAACGCGCGGCACGCACGGACCACCGACAGCACCGAGCGCGACTGCGACCGTCCCACTCTTGTACCTCGGCACCGCACACCTGCACGAATGGTAGAGGGACCCCTCGGGCCGAGGCAGACACCGAGTGAGACGGTCGTGCGTGACTCTGTCCCGCCGGGCTGTCACGGCCGTCCGGCTTTGCGGGCGGTTCCCGCTGGATGCCGAAGCGGTGCGGGAGATACTCACGCACGGCCGTATGACAGCGGTGTCGTCACCGGGGGTGGTCGATAGATGGTTCTGGGCCAGTTTCTGCCGGACACAACACTGGTTCACGTGGTCGTCATCGCCGTCACGACCGTCGTCATCTGGGTCGGGAGCGGGTGGCTCGAGACTGCCGCCGAACAGCTCTCGACGTACTACGGGCTGCCCGCCGTGGTGCAGGGGTCGATTGTCGTGGCAATCGGGTCGAGTTTCCCCGAACTGGCGAGTGTGCTCGTCACCGCGCTCG
>JAQCNG010000018.1 GCA_028275145.1 Halovenus sp.
AGACGTTCCTCGATGTCGCCGGCGGCGTCTTTCAGCAACCCGAGCTCCTGGTGCATCTGTTTTTCGTCCTGTCTGGCCTTCCAGAAGTACGCCTCGTCGCGGGTGTCCTCGGCGAGCAACACCACCACGCGGCCCTCGGTCTGTCGGCCGGTCCGACCCTTTCGCTGGATGGAGCGGATTGCGGTCGGCACCGGTTCGTAGAACAGGACCAGGTCCACCTCCGGCACGTCGAGTCCCTCCTCCGCGACGGAGGTAGAGACCAGCACCTCGAACCCGCCGTCCCGGAACCGCTCCAGCACGTCCTGTTGTTCGGTCTGTGTCATCCCGTTGCTCCCGTCGGTGTCCGACTGCCCGACGAACCGCTCGGTCTCGAAGTGGTCCGAGAGAAACTCCGTCAGTGCCTCCGCGGTGTCCCGTGACTCCGTGAACAGGATGACCCGCTCGCCGTCGCCGATGCCGAGCGTCTGTGCGAGCAGGATGCGGGCACGCCGGAACTTCGGGTGCAGGTCGTCGTACTCCTCGGCCTTGCGGGTGGCCGCCTTTATCGCCGGTTCCGAGACCATCCGCTGGTCGGCCTTCGAGGCACCCGAGGAGCGGGCGGCCTCCCGCTGGCGCTCCATGTACCGCCGGAACGACTCCACGCTCTGTGTCTCGACGTAGGTCATCGCCGTCCGGAGTTTGCGCACCTCCGCGAGCAGACTCATCCCCCGGTAGCCCGCGGAGTCGTCGTCGTCCATCAGGCGCTTGACCCGGGCCTGTATCCGCTGTATCTCGCGCTCCGAGACGTCGGGTTTCGTGCTGTCTGTCACACCCAGGTCCACGAGCGCGCTCATCCGCTCCCGGATGACCTCCCGAACGGACTCCCGGATCTCCTCGACGGCCTCGGGCAGTTCGATGCGCTCCCACTCGACGTCTGTGTCGTGTGTGTACTCCGCCACGTCGGCGTCGCTCTCTGTCATCACCTCGACGTTCTCGATGCCGAGATTCTCACACACCGCCAGAATCGCCTCCTCGTCGTCGCCGGGGGAGGCGCTCATCCCGGTCACCAGCGGGTCCGCCGCGTCCTGGTGGTACCGCTCTGCGATGTAGTTGTAGGCGTAGTCCCCCGAGGCGCGGTGACACTCGTCGAACGTGCAGTGGGTCACCGGCGCGAGCGAGATGCGACTCCCCAGCAGGTCGTTTTCCACCACCTGCGGCGTCGCGAGCACCACGCGGGCGTCGGTCCACAGGTCCGCCCGGTCGTCCGGACTGACCTCTCCGGTGAACATGAGGATCTCCTCGTCGGGGATTTCGAGGGCCTCGCGGTAGAACTCGGTGTGCTGGGCCACCAGCGGCTTGGTGGGTGCGAGCATCAGCGACGTGCCACCCTGCTCGTGGAGACGCTGTGCGGTCACGAGCAGCGACACGGCGGTCTTTCCCAGTCCGGTGGGCAGACAAACTAAACTGTCGCTCCCCGCTGCCCGCTCGGCGAGTTCGACCTGATAGCGCCGCTCGTCGAGCACCCCGGGCGTCACCAGCGGCCACTCGACGGTCCCGGTTGCTGCCATACACGTTCTTTGCTGTCTCCGCTGTTAAGGGTTCGCGTAGCGCGGTGAAAGTGGTCGCCGTCGAACCCAGTTCAGACGGTGAACGCCTGTGACCAGAGCGCACCCTCCGACGGGACTACCGGCGTCTCGCGGCCAGAGCGCACCCTTCGACGAGACTACCGGCGTCTCGCGGCCAGAGCGCACCCTCCGACGAGACTACCGGCGTCTCGCGGCCAGGTCCGGCACCTCGTGTCCGCGCACGCGCAGTCAGAAACTACTTACATCCCGCCGTTGTAGGTGGCTCTCCCGATGAGTAGCGAGTACGATTTCTGGTTGCTCGACCTCGACGGGACGCTCGTCGACGTCGAGACGTCCTACATACACGAGGTCGGCCGGGAGGTCGGTGACAGACTGGGCGTGTCGTTCAGCGCCAGGCAGTCCGAACACCTCTGGTACGGTTTCGGCGACACGCGCGAGCGGGTGTTTGCCGAGACCGGTGTCGACCCCGAGCGGTTCTGGGCGACGTTCCACGCGGTCGACGACCCAGGCCCCCGAGGGGCGGCCACACACGTCTACCCCGACGCCGCCCCGTTCGTGGCGAGTCTGGACGCGCCGACGGGGCTGGTGACCCACTGTCAGACGTTCCTGACAGAACCGATACTGGAGACACTCGGTATCGACGACTGGTTCGACGTCGTGGTCTGCTGTGACGAGGAGACTGGCTGGAAGCCGGCCCCGGAGCCGCTCGAACTGGCGATGAGAGAGCTAGGTGTGGCGGGCAACGGCCACGCCGGCGCGATGGTCGGCGACGACCCGTCTGACGTCGGTGCCGCTCACAACGCCGGTCTGGATGCCATCCACGTCGACCGACACGACTTCGACCGACTCGGCGGTGCGGTCGACGGGGCCAGACATGTTAGTGAGCTTACCGACGTCGTCGACGGCTGAATCCGGGGCCTTTTTCGCCCGCCAGGTCGTAGACCGACCAATGTCAGCGCTCCGTGACGCCCTGCGTGACCTGCCGGAGGCGGTCTTTGCCGACCTGCTGGAGAGCGAAGACGCCTATCTCCTGGTGGTCGATCTGCCGGGGACGACGTCCGAGACGGTGGACGTGAGCGTCAGGTCCGGACGGATAGAGGTCGAGGCGCTCCGGGAGAAAGAGCTGCCGGAGGGGTTCAGCTACGAGTCCGAGCAGCGCTCGCTGTTCCTCGATGCCGACCTCCCGGTGCCGGCCGACGCGAACGCCCACGAGGCAACCGCGTCGGTCGACCGGGGTGTGCTGGAACTCCGCCTGCCAAAGGGCACAGAGGAGAGGGTCACAACAATCACAGTCGAGGACGAGTGAGGGAGTAGCCGGTGAACCCCCGCGCCTACTGGCGGTTCCTGGTCGTCGCCTGGCAGTTCCTGCCGTTGCTTCTTTCCTACGCACGCGACCGACGGCGGTTCCTGCTGTTCGGTCGCTCGCGGCAGGTCAGCCCCGAGCGGCGCCGCCGCCGGGCGGAGAAACTGCTCGATTCGATGCTCACGCTGGGGCCGACGTTCATCAAACTCGGGCAACTCCTCTCGACGCGACCCGACGTTCTGCCGCCGGAGTACATCGCGGAGTTCGCGAAACTCCAGGACCGCGTCCCGCCGGCGGACTGGGCCGAGGCCGAGGCGGTCATCGAGGCGGAACTCGGGCCAGTCGAGGAGCGGTTCGACTCACTGGATACGGAGCCGCTCAGCGGGGCGAGTCTCGGCCAGGTCTACGAGGGGGTGGTCGACGGCCAGCAGGTGGCGGTGAAGGTGCGCCGTCCGGGCGTCCGGAAACTGGTCGAGGCCGACCTGCGGGTCATCCGCTGGTCGGTGCCGATACTGGCGCAGTTTGTCGACGACGTGCGCTCGTTCTCGCTGTCGACGCTCGCCGACGAGTTCGCAAAGACGATTCGTGAGGAGATGAACTACGAGCGCGAGGCCGAGATGCTCCGGGAGATACGCGGCAACTTCCGGGACAACGACACCGTTCGCATCCCGTCTGTCGTGGCGACACACTCCACAGAGCGGGTGCTCACCATGGAGTACGTTCCGGGCACGAAGATCAACAACCTCGACCGTCTGGCTGAGCTGGGTATCGACCGCGGGGAACTCGCGGAGCGCCTGCAGTTTCTCTATCTCCAGATGATAATGGAGGACGGCGTCTTCCACGCCGACCCACACCCGGGTAACCTGGCCGTGGCCGACGACGGGACGCTCGTGCTCTACGACTTCGGGATGAGCGGGTACGTCGACCCGTACATCCAGGACAACGTCGTCGAGTTCTACACCGCTGTCGTGCGCGAGGACTACGACGCCATCATCGACGCGCTCGTCGAAATCGGCGCGCTCTCACCGGACGCGGACCGGGAACTCATGCGGGATATTCTCGACGTGGCGATGACGGACCTCCAGGGCGGTGACGTCGACCAGTACCGCATCCAGCAGATAATCGACCAGATAGAGAACACCATCTACGAGTTCCCGTTCCGTATCCCCGCGAATCTGGCGCTGGTGTTGCGGGTCGCCACTGTCGTCGAGGGTGTCTGTGTGGCGCTTGACCCCGAGTTCGACTTTGTCGAGGCGGCCCAGACGTACTTCACACGGGAGGGGTACGTCGAGGAGGGCGCGCGCAGGTACATCCAGTCGAGCGGCGAGCAGGTCCGTGAGGCGGCGGGCGCGACGGTGCGCGTGCCACCGAAACTCGAGAGCGTTCTGGACAGGATGGACCGGGATAACCTCCGGGTCGACGCCGCGATACGCGACCCGGAGGACCACTACGAGCGCCTGGCACGACGGGTGGTGCTTGGGGTGGTGTTCTCGGCGGGAATCGTCTCGACGACGGCGCTCTGGATTGCCGAGCAGACCACACAGGCCCTGTTCGGGGCGGTCGTGACCACGCTCGTCGGGTATCTCCTGTACCGGTCGTTCCAGACGGGGATAACCCTCTACGCGCAGTCCGACGCGCAGTTCACCCGACAGCGACTCCGTGACCGCGACGAGGAGGAGGCGGAACTCGGCTTCGGTGAGGCGCTCACCGACGAGGAGGGCAACCCCGTCGCCCACGATGCCATGCCGACCCCGGCGGTGGCTGACGACAGCGACGAACCGGCAAAGACCGACGCTCCGGGGTCAGCGACATCTGAGTCTGACCGAGACTCCGGCGCGACCCGCGGGGGGATACCCGTCGACGACCAGGCCAACCAGAGGACCGGGGACACGGCGGATGGACCGGGTTCGGACTCCGAGACGGGTGACACATCCGGGGATGACGACGAGGAGAGCCCCGGCAGAGACCGGGGCCTGAGCGACGGGTGAGGACAGCACGGCGGTGTCCAGGCGGAGAGTATCCGAGCAAGGGCCGACCGGCGAGGATGGGGTGAATCCAAACAGTTTATACTGGCAGATGGATAACCGAGAGACATGGCGAAACAGCAGACCGAGGTTCGAGAACTCGACGAGGGGAGTTACGTCAATATCGACGACGTCCCCTGTCAGATAAACTCCTACAGCACGGCCAAGCCGGGGAAACACGGCAGTGCGAAGGCGCGCATCGAGGCGGAGGGGGTCTTCGACGGGCAGAAGCGGTCGCTGTCCCAGCCGGTCGACCAGAAGATCTGGGTGCCCATCATCGAGCGCAAGCAGGGCCAGGTGATCAACGTCCAGAGCAACGAGATACAGGTGATGGACCTCGACACCTACGACAACTTCGTGATGCGGGCCGGCGACGAGGAGCTCGAAACTGACGACCAGATCGAGTTTCTCGAACACGAGGGCAAGCGCAAGATTGTCTGATGTTTCCGGGCGCGCGCGACTCCCGGGAGGCGGCCGACTACGCGGTTATCGGCGCGCCGCTCGACATCTCGACGACGTTCCGGCCGGGGACCCGCTTCGGTCCCCGTCGGGTCCGGGAGGCCGCGGAACCGTTCGAGGACTACGACCAGCACACCGGAACCCGGTTCACCGACCTCGCGGTCCACGACCACGGTGACATCCGGCCTGGCGACGACGCCGAGGAGTACCTCGATTTTCTGCGCGGCGCGGTCGCGGAGTACCGGGACGACGGGGTCGTGCCGCTCTTGCTCGGCGGGGAACACACCGTCACAGTCGGGGCGACGCGCGCGCTCGACCCCGACGTGTACGTCTGTCTCGACGCGCATCTGGACCTGCGTGAGTCCTACGCCGGCAACCCGCTGAGCCACGCGACGGT
>JAQCNG010000028.1 GCA_028275145.1 Halovenus sp.
TGTGCTGGTACTCGGCGTCTTTCACCCGCGCTATCGTGAACGGGTCGTCGAGCACCTTCGCCGTCCCGCAGGTCACGAGGTTCGTCTTGTCGTCGTCGGTGCTGGCGATGACCAGGTCCGCCTCGGGGGCACCGGCCTCCTCGAGCACATCCGCGGACGTGCCGTCATCGGCGAGGGTGAGCACGTCGATGTCGTACCTGATGTCCTCCACACGGGTTTCGTCGATGTCGACGATGACCACGTCGTGGTTTGCCGCGAGGTCGGCCGCAATCGAGGTTCCGACCTCGCCGGCACCGACGATTACGACCTGCACGGAGTCCACCCTGACATGCATCCACCAACTGGTGCCGGGGTGAAAAGAGAACCGAATCAGCCCACCGGTCCGGCCGCCCGCGGCGTCCGCGTCGTGCCGCCGTCTCCCGGTCTGCACTCCCGGCCGTCACAGCGTCGCCCGACTGTTGTTTCGGGGTGCTCACTCGATTTGCTCGCGGTACGCCGCGGGCGAGAGCAACCCCTCGAGCGGGGCGTCCTCGTCGGGGTCGAGTTCGAGCATCCAGCCCTCGCCGTAGGGTGCCTCGTTGACCAGTTCGGGGGCACCTCGCAGGTCGTCGTTCGTCGCCACCACCGTGCCCGACACCGGCGCGTACAGGTCCGAGACGGCCTTGATGGACTCGACGACGCCGAACGACTCCCCCCGGGCGAGGCTGTCGCCCTCACCGGGCAGTTCTACGAACACCACGTCGCCGAGTTCGTCCTGTGCGAACTCGGAGATGCCGACGCGGACAGTGCCGTCCCGCCGGCGGGCCCACTCGTGGGAGTCGAGATACCGGCAGTCCTCTGGAACGTCGAAGCTCATGGGAGAAATGGGGTGGCCACTGTATGTGCATCCTTCGGTTCGTCCCGGATGACGACCCTGACCGACCGCTCGTTGCCGGCGTACCCGCGGGGGAGATACGCCAGCGCAATCGGTTCGTCCAGCGTCGGACTCATCGTCCCGCTCGTGACCGTCCCGAGCGGGTCGCCGTCGGGTGTCGTCACCGCGTAACCGCTCCGTGGCACGCCCCGTTCGCCCAACACGAGACCGGTGAGTTTCTCCGATGGCTCTCCGGCGTCGGCCAGCGCGTCACTCCCGACGAACCCGGTGTCGGTGTCGACGACGAAGCCGATACCCGCCTCGTACGGTGTGCGCGGGTTCTCCTCGGGGTGGAAATCCTGCCCGGAGAGCAGAAACCCCATCTCCAGTCGGAGTGTGTTGCGGGCACCCAGTCCGCAGGGCTGGCAGTCGAGCGCCTCCCAGACCCGGTCGGCCCCGGTCCAGGGGCAGAGCACCTCGAAGCCAGTCTCGCCGGTGTAGCCGGTCCGGGCGACCAGCGCATCGACGCCGGCGACGGTGCCGGCCGCGAGTTCGAACCGCGAGAGCCCCCCGAGTTCGATATCCGTCTCCGCGCCCAGCAGGGCCGGCGCGTCCGGCCCCTGGACGGCCACCATCGCGTACTGTTCGGTCCGGTTGCGGACCGTCGCGTCCAGTCCCCACTCGTCCCGGTGGGTCCTCCACCGCTCGTACATCTGTGCGTCGTGGCCGGCGTTCGGGATGAACAGGTACGCCTCGTCGTGGCGCTCGGGCAGGCAGTAGACCACCGTGTCGTCGAGTACGACGCCGCGCTCGTCGGTGACGGCGGCGTACTGGGCCTCTCCGGGGGCGAGCGCGAACACGTTGTTCGTGGTGAGTCGCCCGAGCAGGCGGGCGGCGTCGGGACCCGAGACGGTCACCTGCCCCATGTGCGAGACGTCGAACTTGCCGACCGACTCCCGGAC
>JAQCNG010000042.1 GCA_028275145.1 Halovenus sp.
GACTGCGCGGCTGAACGTGCACCCGGACAGTCCGGCCAGGCCGGCCGCTGTGCCGAGTGCGAGAAACTGACGCCTGTTCACGATGTGTTCGGCCTCACTATCTGTCCTTCGAGGGCTACAACAATAGCCTTTCGACAGACCGCCGTGTCTGGGTTTGACTGTCACACAGACACGCCGGCGGCCCGAGCGTGTCGCAACCCTCGTCGACCGGGGTATTTTTATGCTCGGGCTCATACATAACTCAAATGCACAGTCAGGTCAGGGTGCTGTACGTAGCAGGGAGCGCGACTGCCGCCGAGACGGCATCGCAGACCCTCGAAGAGACGGACCCCGACCTCGTGGTCGAGGCGACCGCTGACGGCGACGCCGCACTCGAACTGCTCACCAACAGGTTCGACTGTGTCGTCCTCGGGCCGCCAAGAGCAAACGCCACGGAGTTGCTCGACTCCGTCCGCGAGCGGGCCCCGGCGCTTCCGGTCGTCCTCGCCGCCGACGGCGATATCCCCGCCGGCACCGGTGACCCGGACGCGCCGCTGGCAGAGCGCATCCGGACCGCGGTCGACACCGCGCCGGCCCGGACGGCATCCCGCCGGAACCGGGCCCAGCGTCGCTCCGGGGCGTTTGCCGACATCGCGTTCTACATCGACGAGACAGGGGAGTACCGGGACATCGTCGCCGGCGGTGACAGCCCGCTCCTGTACGGCGACCCCGAGACAATCGTCGGGGAGCAGATTCACGAGCGGTTGCCGACTGACACCGCCGAGCGCATCCACCGGGCAATCGAGCGGACACTCGACACCGGCAAACTCCAGACAGTCGAGTACCCACTCGAGATGGAGTCGGGGCTGTGGTGGTTCGAGGCCAGACTCACCCCGGCCGAGCCGACAGGAACAGACAGCCAGCAGGTGCTGCTGGTCGCCCGGGACATCACCGGTCAGAGGGAACACGAGCGAACATTGAAATCGCTCCACGGGATGGCGACGACCATCCAGACCGCCGAGACCGTCGAGCGGGCCTGCGAGTTGACCGTGACCGCGGCGGCCGACATCCTCGAGTTCGAGATGTGCAGCGTCCTCATCCGGGAGGGTGACCAACTGGTTCCGTACGCGGTTTCGGAGGGGGCACAACCCGACGGCGCGCGGACGGTCGACATCGAGGAGGGGCTGGCCGGGAAAACGTTCGAGACCGGCGAATCGTACGTCGTCGACGAGGTACGCCCCGACGACGATACCAGCCCCGCGTTCGAGGCAATCGAGTCGGGGCTGAGTGTGCCGATCGGCGAGCACGGCGTCTTCCAGGCAGTCAGCACAGAGCAGGGTGGCTTCGACGAGGAGGACATCACACTCGCGGAGTTGCTCGTGAGCCACACGACAACCGCCATCGACCGCATCGAGCGGGAGGACGCGCTCACCCGGAAGACCGAGCGCCTCGAGGAGTTCGCCAGTTTCGTCTCACACGACCTCCGGAACCCGCTGAACGTGGCGACCCTCCGGCTCGAACTGCTCCAGCAGGACTGCAACAGCCCGCACATCGGGCCGCTGTCCGACGCACTCGACCGGATGGAACGGCTCATCGACGAACTGCTCACGCTCGCCCGCCAGGGTGAGACAATCGGTAACACCGAACCGGTCCCGCTCGCCGAGGTGGTACACCGGGCCTGGAGCAACGTCGAGACGAACGGGGCGACACTCTCCTGTGAGACCGACCGGACGCTGTACGCCGACCGAAACCGTCTGACCGCCGTGCTGGAGAACCTCGTTCGCAACGCCGTCGAACACGCCGGCGGGAGCAGTCAGACGGCCCCTGAAGACGCCGTCGAGCACGACAACGGGCGCATGAGCGTCACCGTCGGGGACCTCCCGGACGGGAGGGGGTTCTACTTTGCCGACGGCGGGGAGGGAATCCCCGAATCGGCCCGCGAGGAGGTGTTTGAGAGCGGCTACTCGACAGTCGAGGGCGGCACCGGGTTCGGCCTGGCCATCGTTCGCGACATCGTCGACGCCCACGGCTGGTCGATCAGTATCGCCGACAGCGAGGACGGCGGCGCACGGTTCGAGGTGGACGGCGTCGAGTTCGCCGAGTGACTGTCGGGTCGGTGCCCCACCCCGCCAGGGGTCGTCAGTAGGGCTCGTCTTTCAGCCCCAGCGCGTACGCGAGGACGTTCGTCAGAACGTGCAGGACCGGCGTCACGAGCAACACGACGGCGAGCACACCCGGGGTGAACGTCTCCAGAAACCACGAGGGCGCGGCGACGAGGGCCACGAGCAGCGACACCACGACGAAATCGAGCTGGTCGACCACCGGGAACGGCGCGCCCCGCTCGCGGCCGGTCCGGCGTTTCAGGAACGAGGCCGCGATGTCCCCGAGCATCGCGCCCAGTGGAAAGGCAAGCGCCACCGCCAGTGGGAACTCCGGCAGGTCGACACCGAGCAGGTCCGACCCGTCCGGGGCAACCGTGGTGAGCACGAGCGCAACGGTCACGCCGGCGACCCACCCGCCGAGCAGGCCGCGCCAGGTCTTGCCGTCGCCGAGCAACCGCCGCCCACCGAGGGTCCGTCCGCCATCGATTGGGCGGCCACCACCCGCAAGCACCGCCGCGTTGTTGGGGACGTACGCCGGCAGCATCGCCCAGAACGCCGTCACCACGACCACGTACACGTCCATGTCCGGTGGCTCGACTGGGCGAGTGATAACCCTCCTGATTCGGTTGTCGGGAGTTGACGACACCCCGCCGACCACACACTCGTCTCGGCCAGCAGTCAGCGACAACAGACGAAACGCAGAGTACTCTCGGTTCGAGAACCCGAAACGCGATGGTCGGTGACAGTGAGAGCGATATCCGGGGTGGGAAAAACGCCGGGTGGGCCACGCAGCGATACACCGGCGGCGGGTTCGGCGACGTTCCCGACGGCATCGACTGGGGGTTAGCCCGCCCGGAGAGTCGTGTCGGATACTCTCGCACGGGCCGCACGCACCGGGCGTTTCTCGGCGAGAGAGGGTCAGGAGCCCTTTTGTCACGGCGAGCCGTACATCGAGCATGATTCTCGCAGGAAGCGACGACGGCGTGTACCGCCTCGCAGGTATCGACACCCCGAACGCGGCGAGAAAGGTGCTCGACGACGGGCGGGTGATGCGACTCCGGGCGTTCGACGCGCTGCCCGGTGTCTTCGCGGCCACGAGAACGGGGCTGTATCACTCCCCGGACGGCACGGACTGGACTGGCCTCGACGTTCCAACGGAGAAGGTGTACGCAGTCGGCGCGGACACCACAGGCGAGCGACTGTACGCGGGCACACGCCCCGCGGCGGTCTACATCGCGGAACTGACGGGAGGTACCGTCGACGCCGATACGCTGTCGTGGCGCGAACTGGACGGGTTCCAGGACCTGCCCTCCCGGGGCGAGTGGCGACTCCCCCGCCACGACAACCTCGCCCAGGTAAAGGATGTCCACGTGCTGGGGGCGAACCGGGTCGTCGCCGGCGTCGAGGTTGGCGGCGTCCACCGCAGCGACGACGGCGGCGAGACCTGGACACAGCAACAGGAGGGTGTCGACGACGACATCCACGAACTGCATCCGGTCTCGGCGACGGAGTGGCTCGCGGCGACCGGTCACGGCCTCTATCACACCACCGATGCCGGCGAGACGTGGCTGCGACTCGACGACGACGTCGACCAGCGATACTTCCGGTCGGTTTTTGCGACGAACGGCACCGTCTACGCGGGCGGGGCGCTGGCGAACTCGTCGACGTGGGACGACGACGACGCGGACCCGGAACTGTTCCGGTGGCAGGGCAGAGCGCTCGAACCCGTGCCGTTGCCGGTCACCGACGAGACGGTCACCGGACTGACCAGCGTCGACGGCAGGGTAGTCGCGGGCACCCACCGGGGAACGCTGCTCGCCCGGCGGTCCGGCGAGTGGGTCGAGGCCGGCCAGTTCCCGGTGCCGGG
>JAQCNG010000045.1 GCA_028275145.1 Halovenus sp.
CCGGTTGCCACCCGTCGAGCAACCGCTCGGTCGACGGCAACAGGCGACCCGTCGCCGGCGGTTCGGCGAACCAGGCGGCACCGTTCAACTCTCCCGACTGAATCGCCACCGACCCCCCATCGTAGGCCGCGTGAAAGAACACCCGGAGAACGTGGAGTCGCTCGTCGTACCCCTCACACGTCCCAATCTCGTGGCGCATGTGGCCGACCTGCAGTAGCGAGATGTCGATGTCTGTCTCCTCGCACACCTCCCGCTGTACGGTCTCCTCCATCGTCTCGTCGTTCTCCTGGCCCCCGCCGGGAACGCCCCAGCGCGTGCCACCCCGCCCGAGGATGAGCAACACCCGCTCTCGCTCCTCGCCCTCGACGGCCATCGACTCGGTGAGCGGCGGCGACTGGTCCGGAGAGCGTCGAACGAGCGCGTAGGCGCTCCCGATGTAACCGTCTCTGGACATGGCCCGCCACTCCTCGAACGTCTCGGGTGCTGGCATGTCGTGACGCTCCACCACCGGGGCCGGGCCGTGGCGCTCGAACAACTGTTCCCGTCGGCGCTCGACCGCCTCGCGGTTGATATCCTGCCGGTCCATGCTCTGTGTGCCACGAGTGGAGCCAGCATAATCGAACTATCGAAATCAGACAGATACGAGCGACGCGGTCGGTCGAACACGGCGATACCGGGGTCGTCCGGCCGCACGGACAGCGACGCAACAGCGGCCGACCCGCACACGGCGGGCTCCGGGCGTCGTACCGCTGGGGAGACAGGTTTATCAGAGGTGTGCTGTTAGGTCAGTGCGGATGGTCGCGCTCGACGAACAGTGGCTCGACGTGCTCGGGACACTCGCGACGAGACTCGGGGAGCGGTCGGTGACGTGGGCGCTCACGGGGTCGACCAGTTTCGCGCTGCAGGGCGTGCCGGTGACCCCGGAGGATATCGACCTGCAGACGACCGAGGAGGGGGCCGACGTCGTCGCAGAACTGTTCCCGGAGCAGGTTGTCGAACCGGTGTCGTTCGCCGAGGCGGAGCGGATTCGCTCTCACTTCGGTGTGCTCGCGCTCGACGGGGTCCGTGTCGAGGTGATGGGCGCAGTACAGAAGCGCCGACCCGACGGGACCTGGGAGCCACCGGTCGATATCCCCGAGCACCGCACCGTCGTCGAGGTGCGTGACACGCGGATTCCCGTGCTCTCGCTCCGGTACGAGGCGGCGGCCTACGAACGGTTGGGACGGTCCGAGCGGGCCGCCCTGCTCTCGGCGCACGCCGAGTGACGGCAGTGGGGGGCCTGTGCCGTCGCTGCTCACTGTCTCCCTGGGCGGGCACGGTGGGATTTGAACCACGCCGTCGCTGCTCACTGTCTCCCTGGGCAGGCACGGTGGGATTTGAACCACGCCGAGACGTGCTCGCTTCGCTGCGCGCGACTCGTCTAGTTCAAATCCCCTGCGTGCCGGTTCGCTCTCTGCGGTCGCTGCACGGGCACGGTGGGATTTGAACCCACGACCGTCGGATTAGAAGTCCGACGCTCTGGTCCGGTCTGAGCTACGTGCCCACACCGGCAACTGTGGCGTAGCGGTTCATATCGGTTTGGGTTGACAGCGCCGGCCGGGACTCACTCGATGCTGTCGAGCACCTGCCGGGTCACCGCCGGGTCCGGACCGGGCCTGCGCTCGGGGCCCTCCTCCCAGGCGACGGCCCGCTCGATGGCCGCCGCGGGCGAGAGCGGGTCCCAGCCCAGCGCCTTCAGTTTCTCCGTCGAGAGGATGTGTGGCGTCGGGTTGTACAGCGGGAACTCCGTCGGGGACAGGTCGCTGTCAGAGCCCCGGCGCAGTTCCCGCTCGCTCGCAGTCACCAGGTCGATGTCGGCGTCGAGCGCGTCGGCGATGGTGTCGACGACGCCGCCGAGCGTGAGCACCTCGTGGTCGCCGACGTTGTACGCCTCGCCGGCGGTTCCCTCCTCGGCGACCGTCCGGATAGCGCGGGCGACGTTCTCGACAGCGACGAGGTGGTGGATGTTGGTCCCGTCGCCGGGCACGAGCACACGCTCGCGCTCGCGCACGCGGTCGACCCAGTAATTGAACCGACCGGTGTAGTCGTACCGGCCGTAGACGATTGTCGGCCGGACGCTCATCGCACGCACCCCCGCCTCCGCGGCCTCGAACACCGCACGGTCACCCTCGGCCTTTCGCGGCCCGTAGGTGGCGTGGCTGTCGTCGACGGCCTGGTCGTCACTGCACGGCTCCAGGGCCGTCTCGCCCTCGCGTTTCGGGATGTGGTCCGGGCCGTAGGCCGACCCACTGGAGATGTAGACGTAGGCGTCGACGTCGCTGAACGCCCGGGTGGCCATCCGCACCTCGCCGGGGTAGTAGGCCACGCAGTCGACGACGAGCGATGGCTCGACAGTCTCGTTTGCCTCGTCGAGGGTCGCGCCGCTGGTCCGGTCGCCCCTGAACTGCCCGACGTCGGGGTGGCCGGCAAACGGGTTGTCGTGGTTGCCGCGGTTGAGCAGTGTCACCTCGTAGCCCGCATCCAGCAGCTCTGTCACGAGGTGTCGCCCGATGAAGCGGGTGCCGCCGATGACGAGTGCCCGCGACATGCTATCGCTCGACAATCTCTATCTCGCGGGCATCGGAGTCTTTCGTGAACGCGTAGCGGTTCCCACAGCTCTCCGGGTCGCGGTAGTCCTCGGCGTGGCGGTCCATCAGGTCACCCCAGAACGCCTGCAGGTCGCCGGCACGAACCGCCAGGTGCCCCCAGGCATCGCCAACCTCGTACGAGCGGCTGTCGTAGTTGTAGGTCAGTTCGACGGTCATCGCCTCCGGCGGGGTGTCGCCGGGTTTCATGAAGTACAGCGCGAACGTGTCGAGTTCCGACCGGCGCACCAGGTCGTAGTCGAGTTTGCGGGCGTACCAGCCGATCGCCGCCTCGGCATCCTCGACGCGGACCATCGTGTGGTCGAGACTCCACCGCGCGCCGTAGTCGCGCTCGACAATCTCTATCTCGTGACCGTCGGGGTCGCGCACGAACGCGTACGAGCCACCACAGGAGTCCGGGTCGCGGTAGTCCTCGACCCCCTGGTCCATCAGCTCCGCGTAGGCGTCGTAGACATCCTCGACGCGGACGGCGATGTGGCCCCAGGCGTCGCCCATCGTGTACGAGCGGCCGTCGTGGTTGTAGGTGAGCTCCAGCGCCGCGCCCGCCTCGTGGGCACCGGGTGCCTGCAGGAAGACGTTGGTGAACGTGTCCGCCTCCCAGCGACTGAGCTCCTCGTAGCCGAGATGTGTGGTGTACCAGGAAAGCGATTCCTCGAGGTCCTCGACACGCATCATCGTGTGGTCGAGTGTTGCGCCCATATCTAACCGGTGGGTCGCGGGGCGCAAAAGCGTGCAGGGTTCGACTTCCGGCTGGATTCCGGGATGTTCAAGCCCGTCCACGCCGGCTGTCTGGGTATGGCTGACATCATCGACGGCGACAGCATCGCGGCGGAGCTCAGGGAGGACCTGACTGCCGCGGTGGAGACGCTCGTGGACGCGGGCCACCGGCCGACGCTGGCGACGGTGCTGATGAGCCCCGACCCCGCGAGCGAAACGTACATCTCCATGAAACAGGACGACTGCGAGGAGCTCGGTATCGGCACCCGGGACGTGAGACTCGACACCGACGCACCCGCAGAGAGGCTCTTCGAGACCATCGAGCAACTGAACACGGACGGGGCCGTCGACGGCCTGCTGGTCCAGTCACCGGTGGCCGACCACGTCGACTACCGGGAGGTCATCGAGCGCATCGACCCGATGAAAGACGTCGACGCCTTCCACCCGGAGAACGTCGGTCGTCTGGTCGCCGGTTACCCCCGGTACAAGCCCTGCACACCACACGGCATCCAGCAGATGCTCGCGGCGACGGGCGTCGACACTGAGGGAGCGGATGCGGTCGTCGTCGGGCGTTCGCGCATCGTCGGTCGGCCGATGGCGAACCTGTTCGTCCAGCGCGCCCCCGGCGGCAACGCCACGACGACTGTCTGTCACTCCCGCACCGAGGACCTCGCCGCAAAGACCAGACAGGCTGACATCCTGGTCGCCGCCGCCGGCGTGCCGGAGCTGGTCGACGGGTCGATGATACAGGAGGGCGCGGTTGTCGTCGACGTCGGTATCAACCGCGTCGAGCGCGAGAACGGCGAGAGCGAACTCGTCGGCGACGTCGCGTTCGAGAGCGCACGCGAGACGGCCGGGGCGATCACGCCCGTCCCCGGCGGTGTCGGCCCGATGACCCGCGCGATGTTGCTGTACAACACGGTCAAGGCCGCGAGTCTCCAGCGCGATATCGACGTCGACCTGAGCGCCGTCGGCAGCTGATACGGTCGTGCGTGATTACGTTCAGCACTGGGTGGCGGTCTCGATTGGTTCACAGGCTGAAACGCCCAGTCAGTCACATCATAGCGCTAAACAGTCACGCACGACCGTATGAAACCACCCCACTCCGGGGAGTATATCCCCGAGTTATAACCGCGCCAGCCCGGATGCGTTATGAGCATGGGTAATTTTTTGAGTGTCGGACACCAACAGAGAGATGATGGCAGCAAGCACTCCGACGGTCGGTCTGGACCACCCGACGACCGTTCCGACGAACTTCGAGGACGAGGCCGACGACGACGAGTCAGACGAGAAAACAGAGGAGTGACGCCGGGGCCGGGCGGCGAGCGCGGGCCACCCCGTCGGGGGATTTCCGCTCCCCGGCAACGACTCTCGTGTGCCGTCCACGGCCGAGGGCCGATAGAAGAACCTTCTTGTATCTGACCGCTAAATCGGGGGTATGGGTCTGCTCGACAGGATTCGAGGCGACGGAGGGCCGCGAGTTGCGTTTATCGGTATCGACGGTGTCCCCTACAGTCTGCTGTCGGACCACGCCGGGGAGTTCGAGAACATCGCCGCGCTGGCCGACGAGGGGGCAGGGGGTGCGTTCGACAGCATCGTACCGCCGGAATCGAGCGCCTGCTGGCCGGCGCTGACGACCGGTGTCAACCCCGGCGAGACCGGCGTCTACGGCTTCCAGGACCGCGAGACTGGTTCCTACGACACCTACGTTCCGATGGGCCGTGACGTTCAGGCCGAGCGCATCTGGAACCGCATCGAGGAGGACGGCCGCGAGGCGACGGTGATGAACGTCCCCGTGACGTTCCCGCCGGAGCGGGGCACCCAGCGGATGGTGTCGGGCTTTCTCTCCCCGGGTATCGAGGAGGCCGCCTATCCCGAGGAGATCCGCGAGTACCTCGAGGGTGTGAACTACCGCCTCGACGTGAACGCGAAACTCGGCCACAACGACGACCGGAGCGAGTTCGTCGCGGACGCCCACGAGACCGTCGAGCGGCGTCACGAGGCGTTTATGAACTACATCGAACAGGACGACTGGGACCTGTTTTTCGGCGTCTACATGACCACCGACCGGGTCAACCACTTTCTGTTCGAGGACTACGAGCGCGACGGGCCCTACCGCGAGGAGTTTCTGGAGTTCTACCGGACCATCGACGAGTACATCGGCGAGATTCGGCGGGCGCTCCCCGAGGACGTGACGCTCGTGGTCGCCTCGGACCACGGGTTCACCACGCTCGATTACGAGGTCAACTGCAACGCGTGGCTCCGGCAGGAGGGCTGGCTCTCTCTCCAGGACGACCCCTCGGAGCTGGCCGACATCGCGGACGACGCCCGGGCGTACTCGCTGAGCCCCGGCCGGTTCTACCTGAATCTCGAGGGTCGAGAGCCCCGCGGGGGCGTCTCAGAGGACGAGTACGACTCTCTGCGGCGCGAACTGGCGGCCGACATCGAGGCGATGGAGGGGCCAGACGGCGAGGCGGTCGTCGACCGGGTCGTCACCAGCGAGGACGGGTTCCGCGGCGACCACACCGAGATTGCCCCGGATCTGGTCGCCATCCCGAACCACGGGTTCGACCTGAAGGCGGGGTTCAGCAGGAAAACCGAACTGTTCTCCGACAGTCCGCGCAACGGGATGCACTCGTTCGACAACGCGTGTCTGTTCATCGACGACCCGGACGCACGCATCGAGGACGCCGACCTCTACGACGTCGCCCCGACGCTGCTCTCGCTGATGGACATGGAGTACGACCGCAGCAGGTTCGACGGGACGACGCTCGTGAGCTGAGCGCTCAGCCCAGCAGTCGCCGGTGGGTCGGTTTCATGCACATATCCTGGACGACCTGCCGACCGGCGGCCTCGGCGCGCGCGACGGCCTCGTCGTCGTGAACACCGAGTTGGAGCCAGACCACCGCATCGTCCTCGCGGGCGAGCGCCTCGTCGACGATACCCGCCACCTCCGCGCTCGGGCGGAACACGTCGACCACGTCGACTGCGCCGGGCACCGCCGACAGCGAGTCGTACGCCTCCCGGCCGAATATCTCGTCGGCGTAGGGGTTGACCGGCACAACCTCGTACCCCTGCCGGTGGAGATACCGCGGGATGTCGTGGGCATCCTTGCCGGGCGTGCTCGAACAGCCAACAACGGCGATGCGGTCCTGTGCGAGTATCTCGCGGAGTCGTTCGTCGTCTGTGACGGGCATACTGGTGGGTTGTCGCCGGCGTG
>JAQCNG010000055.1 GCA_028275145.1 Halovenus sp.
CTGTGCCGGACTGGCCGACTGACCGTTAATGTTGTCTCTGCGGTACAATACAGTGACGAGCGAGACAACAAGCGTCGCCCTTTAGTTCGGGAAGCACCTACGAGCTGTAAGATGGCCCGCTATCACATCGAGACGTACGGGTGCAGCGCCAACCGGGGGGAGAGCCGCGAGATAGAGCGGGCTCTGCGCGACGGTGGTCACCACCCGGTGTCGACACCCGAGGAGGCGGATGTGGCCATTCTCAACACCTGCACGGTCATAGAGACGACCGAACACCGGATGCTCAGACGGGCACGGGAACTCGACGAGGAGACCCCGGCAGAGCTCGTGGTGACAGGGTGTATGGCGCTCGCCCAGGGTGACCAGTTTCGCGAGGCCGGTATCGACGCAGAGATACTCCACTGGGACGAGGTGCCGGACCACGTCCGCAACGGGGAGTGTCCGACCGCGACCCCGGGAACCGACCCCATCGTGGACGGCGTCATCGGTATCCTCCCCATCGCGCGGGGGTGTATGAGCGACTGCTCGTACTGCATCACGAAGCGAGCCACCGGGAAGATAGACTCACCGCCGGTCGAGACGAACGTCCAGAAGGCTCGTTCGCTGGTTCACGCGGGGGCAAAGGAGCTCCGCATCACGGGCCAGGATACGGGTGTCTACGGCTGGGACGACGGGGAGCGGAAACTACACGTCCTGCTCGAGCGCATCTGCGAGGAGATCGAGGGGGAGTTCCGGATTCGTGTCGGGATGGCGAACCCGAAGGGCGTCTACGGTATCCGCGAGGAGCTCGCGGCGGTGTTCGCCGAACACGAGCAGATATACAACTTCCTGCACATCCCGGTCCAGTCGGGGAGCGACGACGTGCTCGCGGAGATGCGCCGCCAGCACACCGTCGAGGAGTTCCGCGAGGTCGTCGACACCTTCGACAGCCGACTCGACGAGTGGACGCTGTCGACGGACTTCGTCGTCGGCTTTCCGACCGAGGAGGACGAGGACCACCGGCGCTCGCTGTCGCTGCTGCGTGAGACCCGGCCGGCGAAGATCAACGTGACACGGTTCTCGAAGCGGCCGGGCACCGACGCCGCGAAGCTAAAAGGGCTCGGCGGGCAGCAAAAAAAGAACCGCTCCTCGGAGATGACCGACGTGAAGATGGACGTTGTCGGGGCGATCCACGAGGAGATGGTCGGCACCGAGCGGGACGTGCTGGTCGTCGAGGACGGCACCGACGAGTCGGTTGTCGGCTACGACCGCGCCTACCGGCAGGTGGCAATCCCCGGCGGCGAGCGGGCGGGTCTCGAACCCGGCGACACTGTCACCTGTGAGGTAACGGGACACAACACCGTCTACGCGCTCGGCCAGCCGGTTTCTCTGGCGACGACACAGTGACCGGCGGCCCGACCGCGCGACACCCGGTGAGCTATCCCGACCGGGTGCGGTGAGCAAAGGAACACCGACCTTTTATCGAACCGCAGCAGAAACCGTGAGTATGAACACGGCCGACCGGTTCGACCTGGTCACGCGCCACACCACCGAGGTCGTCACCGACGAGGAACTCGGCGCACTGCTCGAGACCGAGACGCCGTCGGTCTACATCGGTTACGCCCCGACCGGAGAGATGCACATCGGTCACTTCACCACGATGCGCAAACTCGCGGACTTCCTGCGGGCGGGACTGAACGTGACGGTGCTGATCGCGGACCTGCACGCACACCTGGACGACGAAAAGAGCCCGTTCGACCTGCTCGACGCCCGCTCTGCGTACTACGAGGAGGCGGTCGAGGCGATGATCGCCGCCGCGGGCGGCGACCCGGGGCAGGTCAAGTTTGTCAGGGGAACGGAGTTCGAACTCGACCCCGAGTACACGCTCGACATCTACCGGATGGCCGCCGAAACCACGCTGGCACGGTCACAGCGGGCTGCGAGTGAGGTGGTCCGGGAGAGTGACAGCCCGAACCTCGGCGGTCTGTTGTACCCGCTGATGCAGACACTCGACGTGCGGGCGCTAGAGGCCGATATCGCCTACGGCGGTATCGACCAGCGCGGGATCTACATGCTGAGTCGCGAACTCCTCCCGGAGTACGGCTCGTCGGCACCGGTCTGTCTGTTCGCGCCGTTGCTCTCGGGGCTGTCGGGTGGGAAGATGAGTGCCTCCGACGCGGGCTCGAAGGTCAACCTCACCGACGACCCCGACCTCGTCGCGGAGAAGATCGAGCAGGCGTACTGTCCGGCGGGGGAACTCGAGGAAAACGGCGTGTTGGAGTATCTCGAGCATCTCGTCTTTCCGGTACTCGCCGGGCGCGAAGAGGAGTTCGTCGTCGAGCGGCCCGAGCAGTACGGCGGCGACCTCGTCTACGAACCCGGCGGCTACGAGCAACTGGAGGCCGACTTCCTGAGCGGCGAGCTCCACCCGGCGGACCTGAAACCCGCCGCCAGCGCGTACATCTCCGCGGTCATCGACCCCGTTCGTGAGCAACTGACCGAACAACCGGAGCTGCTCGCGGCGGCCTACCCGGAGAAGTACGGGGAGTAACGGGATGACCGACGGGTCAGGAGACGCTGCGCCGACGCCGGAGAGCCACCGGCCGCCCGGTCGGGTGCGTGCAGTGTACGACGACATCGCGTCACACTTCTCCAAGACACGGGCGTACCCGTGGCCCGAGGTGGCGCAGTTTCTCGAGAGCACGGCAGAGGAGCCACGACGTGACCGAGCAGGGGCTGTCGGCCTGGACATCGGCTGTGGAAACGGACGCCACACCGAGCTACTCGCCGGACGGGTCGAGACGGCCCTGGGAGTTGACCTGAGCCGCAACCTGCTCGACGAGGCACGGGCGAGACTGGAGACAGGCGAGCGAGACGGGGGTGACACGGCCGGGCGACCGGGGCTGGTCCAGGGTGACGCCGCGGCGGTCCCGGTCGGCACGAACACGGTCGATATCGCGCTGTACGTCGCCACTATCCACCACCTGCCAGACCGGTCGACACGAGTCGAGAGTCTGGCCGAGCTGTCGCGTGTGCTCGGGCCGGGTGGGCGGGCGCTGGTCAGCGCCTGGAGCACCGCCCACGACCGGTTCGGGGCTGACGGCGACACGACCGAGGGGTTCGACACGACAGTCGACTGGACACTGCCCGGCGGCGAGACGGTGCCACGGTTCTACCACATCTACGCGCCCCCGGAGTTCGAGCGGGACCTCCGCGAGGCGGGGCTGGCGGTGACCGCGTCGGAGGTGTCCAGTGGAAACTGCTACGCCGAGGTGCGACCAAGTGACCGAGAAGGGAAACGCCCTTGATGACCGACCCAGTATGTCGGAGCGAGCGCCGGTGGTCTAGTGGTAGGACCTGAGCCTTCCAAGCTCATGGCCCGGGTTCAAATCCCGGTCGGCGCAGTACGAGCCGCCGCCGAGACGAGCACCTCGGATCGAGCAACGAGAAGATATCCTGCAGACAGTCCGGTTGTCCTCCCCGCCCGGCCCGAGCGCACAGCGCCGGTCTACCCGTGACAGCCACAGCACCAGCCCAACAGCCGGCCCATCTGCGGGTTCTGTGTCGGGAGACGGCCACACCGGGTGTGGACTGTCGGGCCAGTTTCGGGTTGGCACACGGGCTGGTGAGGGTCGGACGGCATGTGACCACGTAACAGAATCGCAAGAGAGCGGCCGGATGGCTCACAACGGCTATCGAAATGGTTTTATGAACGACCAGGCAAATATCCAAGCAGAGCGCCACTGCGCGTGAACATATCATGAGCGACAAACCACACCAGAATCTGGCCGTCATCGGCCACGTTGACCACGGAAAGAGTACACTGGTCGGACGGCTGCTGTACGAGACAGAGAACGTACCGGAGCACGTTATCGAGCAGTACAAAGAGGAGGCAGAAGAAAAGGGCAAGGGCGGTTTCGAGTTTGCCTACGTGATGGACAACCTCGCCGAGGAGCGCGAGCGCGGGGTCACGATCGACATCGCCCACCAGGAGTTCGACACGGACGAGTACTACTTCACCATCGTGGACTGTCCGGGTCACCGCGACTTCGTGAAAAACATGATCACGGGCGCGAGTCAGGCCGACAACGCCGTGCTCGTGGTCGCCGCGGACGACGGTGTCCAGCCCCAGACCCAGGAGCACGTGTTCCTGGCACGCACCCTGGGTATCGGCGAGATGATCGTCGCGGTCAACAAGATGGACCTCACCGACTACGAGGAGGGACGCTACCGCGAGGTCGTCGAGGAGGTCACACAGCTGCTCAAGCAGGTGCGATTCGACGTCGACAACACGAAGTTCATCCCCGTCTCCGCGTTCGAGGGTGACAACGTCGCCGAGCGGTCCGGCAACCTCTCGTGGTTCGACGGTGACGTACTGCTGGAGGCACTGAACAACCTGCCGGAGTCGGAGCCGCCGACGGACGCCCCGCTCCGGGTGCCGATTCAGGATGTCTACACCATCTCCGGTATCGGGACCGTTCCGGTCGGACGAATCGAAACCGGTGTGATGACGCCGGGCAACGACGTCACGTTCCAGCCGTCGGACGTCGGCGGCGAGGTAAAGACCGTCGAGATGCACCACGAGGAGGTCGACTCCGCCGGCCCCGGTGACAACATCGGGTTCAACGTCCGCGGCATCGGCAAGGACGACATCCGCCGCGGTGACGTCTGTGGTCCGGTCGACCAGTCACCGACGGTCGCCGAGACCTTCCAGGCACAGGTCGTCGTCATGCAGCACCCGTCGGTTATCACGGCCGGATACACACCGGTCTTCCACGCCCACACCGCACAGGTTGCCTGTACCATCGAATCGATCGACCAGAAGATCGACGCCGCATCGGGTGAGGTTGCCGAGGAGAACCCCGACTTTATCCAGTCGGGTGACGCCGCGGTCGTGACCGTCCGACCGCAAAAGCCCCTCAGCATCGAACCGGCCAACGAAATCCCAGAGCTCGGGAGCTTCGCAATCCGCGATATGGGTCAGACCATCGCAGCGGGCAAGGTGCTCAGCGTCGACGAGCGATAAGATGCAGCAGGCACGCGTCAGGCTGGCGGGCACCAACCCCGAGGATCTCGACAGCATCTGTGGCGAGGTACGCGAGATCGCCGACAAAACCGGTGTGAAGCTCTCGGGACCGGTGCCGTTGCCGACGAAGACGCTGGAGGTGCCGGCGCGCAAGTCCCCCGACGGCGAGGGTGCCGCGACGTGGGAACACTGGGAGATGCGCGTCCACAAGCGCCTCATCGATATCGACGCCGACGAGCGGGCACTCCGCCAACTGATGCGCATTCAAGTGCCAAACGACGTCAGCATCGAGATCGTCCTCGAGGACTGACTCACGCGCAGCGGTTCGCGGGCTCGTAGATCAGCGGCAGATCGCTTCCTTCGCAAGGAAGAGGCCCCGGGTTCGAATCCCGGCGAGTCCACTCCAGTATCGTCCTGGTCGTGAAGGTCCACTTTTTCCGGTTCTCACCCCATCGAGACTGTTATTTCTCGCAAGAGAGGCTGGAAAATATCCACCTCTGAAATCGAAGGTATCCCGATGTCGAGATACGTCCATCGCCGTCTCCGGGATTTGCGAAGGAATGAGCGGGGGGAGCTAGTCTATGCAAACCGAACAGCAGCACGTCGTCGACGTTCAGGTTCATCGCCTGGCCGCGAACCTGCTGTTCGATGCACATGGGCTGAGTCCCTACTGGGGACTAGTCTCCGTATTCGACCCCGATCTCGAAGGCGAGACCGTCGTCGCGGGTGAGGAGTACTCCATCGAGACTGCCAGCTACTGGCAGGGCAAGCTCGCAGACCCGTCCGGCGATGTCGACGGCGGCCTCTACGAGTACAAACTCGGACTGTGGTCGACCGACGAGACCGGTGACAAGGGTGCTGATCTGACGTTCAGACCGGGATTCCCGAACGCCGAGCACGTCGACACTGGCGAAGAAATCGAGGGGATTCCGAGCGACTGCCCCGAATCCGTGCGTGTCCAGGTCGAAGCGACGAATCTGAGCAAACTCGAACTGTACGGTCTCGTACAGGCGCTGGCCGACACTATCGACTTGAATCCAGCGTACTTCGCGCCCGACGCGGTTCACGAGTGGTCGTCCATCTACGGCCTGGAAACGTATCTCCGCATCGAGCGCGCGATGGCCGAGCACCAGCTCGTCGGCGCAGGTGGCATCTTCGAGGAGATTGCACGGTTCAGTAGCGGCGACGGATCGAAAGGTGAGTGGAAGTGGGATCACGAGAAAACGAAGGGCCACTACGAGGCCGTCGCGCTTGACCCGGCAGCGTGGTCGCGGCTGCTTGACGACCACTCGATGGCGAAGCGTATCAAGTGCTACCAGCCCCAGCATCCCCGACAGAACGGGCAAGATGACGACCCACTCTATCACCACAAGCTTGAAGCGCAGTACTGGGCTGGCTACAACTCCTCGGAGAGTCTCGACTGGCACTCCTGCTGGGACCACGTCGAAGAGTTGCGCGAGACCACGCTCAACGTGGTGAACTGGGCCGGTATCTCCATACGTCCGGACGGCCCGTTTATCGCAGATTCATATTTCGAGCCGGAGATTGCCAACGAACCCATCGAGATTGCGTCGAACCCGATTCCCGAACTGACCGAGCAGCAGCAACTCACCGCGCGCGAGCAACTCCTCGATCCGGAGACCACCGAGGGCGAGTTCGAGGTGCTCCGTGCGATGACTGATGGCGGTAAGCAGTTGCATCACTCCGAGGCTGCGGAGTGTTCTGGTACGTCAACGTCGACGGTCTACCGGGCTGTCGAGCAGTTCGACGGGATTCTGGAGGTGCAAAATGGCACGGTACAGTTCGTCGACGACGTGGTCCGAAGTGAGGTACAGGGGATAGTCGAGCGCCTAGAGTCTGCGAAAGACTCTGCTCTCGAAGCGGTTCGGCGTACCGTTGATCGCGCCACTCCACTCTCGGCCGGTGATAGGGGTGAGCCGTCAGCGCTGGAGCAGTGGATGAATCGCCACGGAATTATTCCACAGGAAACCTACGACGGGCTCGAACTCCGTCTCGACCGGCCTGTGTCCCGACGCAAACTGGAGAAGATACTCCGGGCTGGCCGGCAAGCTGCTGAGCACAGCCCGACGCTCACTGAGCACTTCGAGAACGCGACCATCGACTGGCAGGACCGCGACGGCAACTGGCACGGCAACTGGCAGGTCGTCGTCAACGGCAAGATTCTCGGCCCTGCTGGCTCCGGCTAAACGCGACAAATGAGTGGCAACACTGGCGCGGTCCCCGGACTTTTATAAGTACTTCTCGTTCTAACGCTATTCTGTTTGGTGTCATCCTCATTCAGCAGTCGATTAACCTTTCAATTGGTCGAATCGCGTTTCGCCGTCTGGGAAGGGGGCCTTAGGGAGTGTGCCTAAGGGCACACAATCCAAATACTCCGCACCGCTCCGCTGGCGCTCCGGGGGCGACCGCCACCGCAGACCGCAATACTACCGCAACGCAATCATCACGTAGCCATTGCCACCGTATTTGCGACTGATACCCTACGAAATAGGCTGAGGACAGATACACTCAGATACACATACAGGGGCTGTATCCCTCTCTTGCCAAACCTATATTTTTATTACTCATTCCTTCTTTGCCAATTCTGTATGTCATATCGGACAATAGTCTTGGAGGTGAGTGGTCAGGATGCGAATCTTGATTGACCTGTCGGCACGCGCCGATACAGCATACGATAACAGCTACCATCACAAGCTTCGTGGGCGCATCTGGCGCGCGCTCGAAGGAACAGAGTACGACAAGATACACGACAAGAACCAACCCAAGCCAGTCACCTACAGCAATCCGTTTCCCCCAGGAGACATGCAAGAGGGCGACGAGCGAACGTTGCTCATCGCCTCGCCCGACGAGGAGCTGCTGGCTCACGTCGCCGCCGATCTGAAAGATGGCCGGGAACTGAATATCGGCGAGATGCCGTTCACCGTCGAGAGCCTGTCGCCGCTGTCGCCCGATGTCGGCGAACCGGGCACCTCCGGGACGCTGGAGTCCGGGACTGGCGTCCTGGTTCGGATTCCGCCGTGGCGGTTCGACGAGTACGGTATCGATTCTGACCACGACCAGGCGGAGTTCTGGCGACCCGAGCACACAATGGAGCCGTTCGTCAATCAGATGGAGGCGAACCTGGACCAGAAACACGACCTGTACTGTCCGGACTATCTGCCCGGACCCTCCGACGTGGATGGTGACCTCTTCGACGGCTACGAACTCATCAAAACGTTCGCGCTGCCGGTCACCCCGACGCAGGGAGAGCAGGAGACGTGGGTGCTGAGCAAGTGGCGACTCGACTACACGGTGCGTGACGACAATCACCGCCGGCACCTGAATCTGCTGCTGGATGTAGGGCTCGGTGAACGGAACAGTCTCGGATTCGGATTCGTGAACAGGGTGGACAATGAGTACTAACGCCCCACCAGAACAGGTTGAGGAAGCACTGTCGCGTCTGCCAGACCGTCGTCCAGCATCGCTGTACGATGTGGCCGTCCAGTACTCGATTTTCGATTGGTACGAGACGGTCACGTCCGGGGATCTTGACTTCGAGTTGTCGCCGGAGCATCTGTCCTTCATGACGCCTGCCGCGAAGGAGGATCTCCTCGGTGAACCTGACAACGCATTGGTCGCCTATGTTGACCTGAGCGACCGGAACAACCCAGCGTTCCGAGACGAGGAACCAATTCGATTCGAGACTGTCGACGCTGGCACTCGCTTCCGACTTGGCCACTCCTATCCTGTTAACAAGACAGCTAACCTGACTGACTACTCGATTACAACCCACAAGGAGGCCTCAGAGTATCATCTAGCCGGCCGACGTAATGATACCTACGGGACCAACAATATTAAAGACCGATTCACCCGGTGGACCCACAGCGACGCCGCTGATCGCGTCCTCGAACGGGACGATATCGGCGAGATTTGGATCCTCAACGCGCTCAGAGAACTAGGGGACAATCCCACGCGTATCGACGAACTGGTCACTCGAGGAGATGTCCCACTTGATCCAGAGGACGAAGACACCGAGCACGAAGTGTTCGTCACAGTGCGAATCAGACTCCCCGGCGAAGACGAGTATCGCTGGCCCGGCGAAATTGAGGTGCTCAACGAGGTGATGGTCGAGCAGAAGGCTGAGCGCTTCGAGAACATCTCCGTCGAGGACGCTGGTGGGGATGGTGTCGGCTACATAACGGGAGAGGAAGGTCGGGTTACTGGCGGTTCGGCAGGGTTGTTGGGGATGTACGCGAAGCTACAACGCGAACACTTCGCCGACCTATCGCCTGATGGATCAGCGGCATGGCGGAACCGTCCTATTACTCGTCAGACGGCGGCCGCAATTGCTGTAGCCAATAGCGTATTCGAAGAGTTCTACCAGGGACTTAGCGACAGTCGTCGATTGTACGTCTTGCCGTACATCGACGCTCATCCAGAAGCAATCAATCCAGACGACTTCCACGCGTTCGTCCGAGATGTGTTCAGCGAACTTCGGCTCAGAGAGGACACCTCGCTTCAGGCTAAAGTGGGTGAAGTCTTCTACGAGCGAGATGCCGATGCTGACAACAATTCTGGCAGCATCTTTGAGCAGCAAGCAGGGGATGCGTACGGCCAAATTGAAGTTGCGACGGTCTTCCAGGTGACGGGTGAACCCGACCGGATCTTCTTTGAGGACCTGACCACAGATGTGTATCGTCCACTCGAAGTGCACGCAGAGCACGCTAACGTCTTGCAGTCTGCTGTCTTTCGAGATTGTGGAATCTTTGCTGACGAGCGTGAGTCTTCGGACTCGCCGTTGCTCATAGCGGGGACAAACCTACGTACTATGGCTCTCTTCGGTAGCTACTTCGACTGGACAACCGAACCGACCCGCAACAGCAAACATGTACAGGGCACTCCCAAGGCTGGCGACATCGATGACGTACTATCTCGCCGTCTTGGGCAGTTCTTGACCGGTGGAAAACTTCCGGTTCGAACGCTTCTTGAGGAGTATCTTCACCTACTCGTACAGGAGCAGCGAGACCTCTTCGAGGAAAGTGAAGGATCGATGATGCCCAGCCGTCAGGTCGCAGAGCAGTACGCACAACTCCGGACGCTTGACCGAATCGACGCGCTGGAGGGCAGTTCCAGCGAACAACTGGCTCGTACCGGCACACAGACATCAGCAGCACACAGTACCTTCGCAACCGTGACAGAATCTGAGCAGACAGCGTACGAGACACGGGAGCAACGACTCGATGACTTCATCGATACGCACGAAGTCATCAGCAACAGTGACCCCAAACAGGCCGTGTTCCTGCTAGGTGCGCTCGTGGGGCGCGTCAGCGCCTATCAGCGCAGGCAGAACGTCTCCTCGACGCTCGTTCGTCGATATCCAATCGACTACCTCACCAAGCAGTCGATCAAGGAAGTGACCAACGAAGTTATTCAGATGAATAATACATATGTCGAGTCCGAGGACAGACTTCCATCAACCTACAACGCCCGCTACACGAACCGGTTACCGAATCTGATGCTGGACAGCGACCCATCAGGGTGGTCGTTCCCACAGAACGAACTCCAGTGGCTCTACGCGCTGGGTATCACCTACGGCATAAACGACACGCAGATTGAGACCGAGGAGTAATCCATGACACCAGACACCGACACCGACGACAGCACCGTTGAAAACCGCTCAGAGATTGTTTTCCTCTACGACGCAGAGGACTGTAACCCGAACGGCAATCCACTCTCGGCCAACGACAAGCCACGTGTCGACGAAACAACCGGCGAGGCAGTCGTGACAGACGTTCGGCTGAAGCGGTACATCCGTGACCAACTGGACGACGACGACTTCGGCATCTACATTCGCAACCCGTCGAAGGCCCCCTACCAAGATGTTCCGGACCGAGACGGGCTATTCAAACGCGTGACGGGGATGGACGAGGATGACATTGAGGATACAGACGGAGAAAACGCTGCTGAGACGTTTCTGAACAACGCTGCGGATGTTCGGTATTTCGGAGCGACCTGCTCGTTCAGCAGCGATTTTCAGGACCTGATTGGCGATGGATTCCCCGGCCAGTTCATCGGCCCTGTCCAGTTTGAGCACGGCAGGAGTATGCACGTCGTCACGACAAAGACCGAGTCGAAGCAGCTCTCGACGGTCGTGGCCAGCGAGGCGGGCGACGAACAAGGAACGTTCGCAACGGACAATCGTCTCGAATACGCCCTCGTGAAGTTCCACGGCGTCGTCAACGAGAACGCGGCTGCCGATACGAACCTCTCTGAGGAGGATGTCGAACGTCTCGATTCACTCCTGTGGCGGTCTCTGAAGAGCCAGACACTCACTCGCTCGAAAATGGGCCATCAGCCCCGGCTGTATCTCCGCGCGGAGTACGAGACCGACGACTACCACCACGGCGGACTTGACGACGGCATCAAACGGGCAGATGCCGACGAGACCGACGGCGCTGGATACCGGAATATCACGGACGTAACGCTGGCAGTTGACGATCTCGTCACGGCCCTCGCCAACGACTGTGGTGATATAGCAGAACTCCACGTCGTCGCCGACGATCACATTACCGTCAGCATCGACGGAGAGACAGGTGGACCCGATTTCCTCCACGACAAACTGGAAGACGCCGTGGGGGCGGACCTCGTCAATCCCGTCGATGTGTACGAGTAATGAACACAGCGATGAGTGACTTCGATCCAGAGGGACGGCGGTGTGTGTCGTTCACCGTTAGCGGTGAGTGGGCTCACTTCCGGCGAATCGATACAACCAACGACAAGCAGACATATCGCGTGATTCCCCGAACGACTGCTGCCGGTCTCATGGCAGCAATCTTGGGCGAACCGCGTGACTCGTACTACGAGGTCTTCGGCCCGGATGTGTCAGCGCTGGCTATTGTTCCGACAACGCCGCTCCGAACGATGCAGGTGCCGATCTTGACGCTTCCGACTGCAGAAGGGGACATCCAGACTGCAGAGGGGGTCTCAGGCAAGACAGCCATTCCACCGGAGGTACTCAAAGAGGAACGAAAGCGACGGTCCTTCGAGTATCTACGCACACCAGCCTATCGACTCCACGTCGTCCTCGACGACGAGCAGTGGATGGACCGCCTGATTGATCGGCTGGACGCCAACAGCGACGACAGACCAGAGGTGCGCTCCACGTATACGCCGTCGCTTGGCAAAACAGAGTGCTTGGCGGAGATTACCGAGAGTACTGTGGGCACCGTTGGGCCTACTGAAACGGTTCAAAGAGTGGATTCGACACTCCCTGAGCGCAAGGTGACGCCCCAAACCGATGTGCCATATTCGTTGGAACGGACGCCAGCCTACATGACTGCCAGCGGCGGCGGTCGAAAGACGACGGAGTTCGTCACTTACGCATATCCGGTTGATGGCGGAGCGGTGGGAACGGTAGGCGTGGAAGCCAGAGCAGTCAACGGAGACCACGTCTGTTTCATGTAACCCACCAGTATGACTGATTCGTCATCATACCTCGCGCGACCGGGACAACCTCTCGGTGAACATCTCGAGGGAGTCGCTGCGAATGCTGCGACACTCGTTCCGAACGACGCGCAAACACCCAGAGACGAATCGCTCCACGCGCTCGTCCAAACAGTCGCTCAACTCCACGATATCGGCAAACTCACGCCGGCGTTCCAGCAGTACATTCGAGAGGAGCGGAACCGACCACCGACACCATCCGAGTACCACGCTGCTCCTGGAGCGATACTGACGTTCCACGCGCTCGCAAGCCAGCAGTTCAGTCCGGCAACCGCGACTGCCGGATTTTATGCGGTGCTACAACATCACCAGGCGCTCCCGAATGTCGAGGATGTGCATCCGGACTGGCGTGCTGACTTTGGCAACTACGATGGCCTCGGGAGGAAACTACAGGGCATCGAGCGAAGTGCACGCGAGCAAGCCAGTGAACGACTGGAAGTGGTAACAGACGGTGCGCTCTCGTGGGACGATATTCATGTCGACGACCCAGCGCAGTACGCGGACTGGTTTCCGTCAGTCCCGTTCGGCGACGACTTCGACAAATTCTACCCGCTGGTTCAGCGGGTCTGGTCGACGTTAACCTGTGCCGACAAGTTGGATGCCGCCGACGCGCCGCTTGCTCCGAGGACCGAGCGCCCGGACCCCGACCAGATCGGCTTCGAGAGCGAAGCGGCTGGCATCGAACGCGAACTCAACGAACTCCGGTCCGAGGCCCAGCAGTCGGTCTCGGAGGCTCTCTCGTCGGTCGAGAGCGGGTCAAGCGGCGTGTTTACGCTCACTCTTCCGACCGGGTTCGGGAAGACGTTCGCCGGACTCAAAGCTGCACTCCAGCGGGCTGGAGAAACCGGCGGGCGCGTGGTCTACGCGTTGCCGTACACGACGATTCTCGACCAAGTCGACGATGCTGTTCGAGAACAGTTTGCGGTGTCTCCTGCCTCCGAACAGTACACGCTCCATCATCACCTCGCAGATACTCGAACAGCAGTTGCGGACAATAACGAGAGCGTCTCAGATGGGACCGAAACACTGTACGGTGAGTCGTGGCAGGCCGGGTTGTTGCTGACAACAACCGTTCAGCTATTCGAGAGTCTTGCCGGGTCAGCGAATCTCCAGTCGATAAAGCTGCCAGCGCTACAGGACGCGGTGATTATCGTCGACGAACCGCAGGTGTTGCCACGAGAGTGGTGGCGGCTGATCACACACCTGTTTGATGTGCTCACCGACAGGTACGACGCAACGGTGATACTGATGACAGCCACCCAGCCTCGCTTTGTCGACCAGAGTTCGGTCCCGCTGAATCCAACCGAACTGGTTGCCAACCCAGGCCAGTACTTCGAATTTCTCGCCGACAACGAGCGAGTCATCTTCGATATCGACGACTCAATTCCGCTTGGGACTGATTCGCAATCCTCGCCAGTCGAGCCAGAGACGGCTGGGAGACGACTGGTCGAGCAGACGTGTGCGAACGGCGGCGCGACGCTCTCGATTGCCAACACGGTCCAGAACGCGACTGAATTGAGTGAGACAGTTCGAGACTCTGCCCGGGACCGTTCGCTCAACGTGCTCAATCTTGGAGCGGTACTCGAGTCGTACACCGCCGACAACACCGAGCGGGTCGTCGCCCAGTTGGAGGGTGAGGACGACATCGAAGAACTGGCCGGCGAACTCGTCGACGAGATTCGAGAGCGGTGTGTGGAGCAGGACGTGAATCTGCTCACGGCGTCGCTTACTGCCGCGTTGCGACCCAGCGACCGGGTGTTGCTTATCGAAACAATCTCATCGTTGCTCGACGTCTCGTCTGACGAGACACCGGGGTGTCCAGTTCTCGTTACCAGCACGCAGCTCGTCGAGGCTGGCGTTGACCTCAGTTTCGACCGCGTGTACCGTGACTTCGCACCGGTACCGAATCTCGCGCAGGCCGCTGGTCGGTGCAACCGCTCGTTCGAGACAGACTGTGGTAGGGTCGTACTCTGGCGACTGTCGAGTCCAGAGCACGACCGGCTTCCCTCGGAATTGATCTACACGCGCTCCGGTGACCGACTGACACCGACGACAGTCGCTCTCGAAAACGTTGGGGGCGAGGCAGGGACAGTTCCAGAGTTTGCGATGATCACCGACGGCGTCGAGACGTACTACGATGCACTCCACGACAGAGACCACCGTGAACACGGCCACGACGAACTCGTCATAGCACACGAACGAGCGCGCGGAGAGACACTCCGGGAGGCGTCACTGATCGACGACCACAGTGAGGAGGTGCTTGTGGTGCGAACCGAGGCCGAACGGGAAGTTCTGACTGAGTATCTCACCGCGAAGACCGCTGGAACGCTCCAAGCCGGGAAAGAGGCGATGGCCACGCTGCAACAACTGTTCGCGTCGGTTCCGGAGGACCGGGCAGTAACAATAGACGAGTCCGAGGCCGTCGTGGACGAACTCGGTTTCGACGCTGACCTGCTTGAGGAGTTTGCCGTCGTTCTCGACCTCGCCCGGTCGCGATACGATCTCCGGAACGGGTCTGGATTACGGAGGACAGACCGACTCGTATAAAAAGTTTGAACTATTCAGACTTGTACTCGTATTATGTACGCAATTGTCGTCTACGATATGCAGGCCCACCGGACGCAGAAGGCTCTGAAACTCGGGCGCAGATACCTGACCCACGTCCAGAACTCCGTGCTCGAAGGCGAGATATCGGAGGGAGATCTGGAAACGCTACGGGGAGAGTTCGAGGCGCTACTCGAACCGGGAGAATCGGTCATCATCTACGAATTGTCCTCTGATACCCTCCTCAATAGAACCGTCTACGGACAGGATCCGACTGAAGACCAGCGGTTTCTGTAGATTTCTCCGTCGACCCCCCGGGGGACTGTCGACTATTGCAGGTCGACGGAAAACATTTGTTCTCTCCGCCCTGTAGCACGCCTGTTGCCCGGAAATCGGGCATGGTTTCAGACGGACCCTCGTGGGGTTGAAGCCGCACGAGTGTCTACGAGACATACGACTACGACCCCGTTTCAGACGGACCCTCGTGGGGTTGAAGCATCTCCGATGACCTGGCCGAAACCGAGCGCGAACTGTTTCAGACGGACCCTCGTGGGGTTGAAGCACGACCGCGTAGACCGGCCGGGATTGTAGCCCGTCGGTTTCAGACGGACCCTCGTGGGGTTGAAGCGACCGCGCGGTGCCGGAGAGCCAGCGGTTCGAGGGTTTCAGACGGACCCTCGTGGGGTTGAAGCTCTGTCACGCCACCACAGGACGGCGGCGAGGCCGAGTTTCAGACGGACCCTCGTGGGGTTGAAGCGGCCCGCTTTTTGATGACGTGGGTCGCGGGTGTCGAGAAGTTTCAGACGGACCCTCGTGGGGTTGAAGCGTCCTCGTCGAGCTTGGTGTAGGCCGGCTCCTCGGGTTTCAGACGGACCCTCGTGGGGTTGAAGCAGCCGCGCGGCCACCTCCTCGTCGAACGGGATGCGTTTCAGACGGACCCTCGTGGGGTTGAAGCGAGCAGCGCGGTTGCCGTCATCGGTTGCCCCCGCGGGTTTCAGACGGACCCTCGTGGGGTTGAAGCGGGCCACGGATCGACACGCCCCGCATCCACGACATCAGTTTCAGACGGACCCTCGTGGGGTTGAAGCGAGTCGAAGTCCGGCGCGTCGGCCGTCACGGTCACGCGTTTCAGACGGACCCTCGTGGGGTTGAAGCGGCTCTCCGTTTGTGGGGCTCTCGGATTGGAACACCGTTTCAGACGGACCCTCGTGGGGTTGAAGCGGCGACAAACGACTCGACTCGGCTGTCGTGGACGGTTTCAGACGGACCCTCGTGGGGTTGAAGCTCAGCGACGCCGACGCTGTCGCTACGTCAGCGGTTTCAGACGGACCCTCGTGGGGTTGAAGCACAATCGCTGAGAGTTTTGAGTCGCCGACCGCGGGTTTCAGACGGACCCTCGTGGGGTTGAAGCGGCCTGCTCGCGCTCGTCCTCGTCGCGTGGCCGGCGGGTTTCAGACGGACCCTCGTGGGGTTGAAGCGCCAACAGGAGGAGTGCCGTCACGAGCGCGAGCGGTTTCAGACGGACCCTCGTGGGGTTGAAGCGACCACTTGCTACAGGCACGCGACGGTGAGATTGCACGGTTTCAGACGGACCCTCGTGGGGTTGAAGCTCGACACTCGAAAGTATCGTAATGGTCGGCGTCGGGGTTTCAGACGGACCCTCGTGGGGTTGAAGCCCGCCGGAACTGCGGCGGGGAGAGTGAGTCGTCAAGTTTCAGACGGACCCTCGTGGGGTTGAAGCTCACTGTCGGCAAAGTTGTCCTCCGAGGCCGGGGGGTTTCAGACGGACCCTCGTGGGGTTGAAGCGGGCACAAATAATGTGTGTGTTGTCTGTTGGGCTAGTTTCAGACGGACCCTCGTGGGGTTGAAGCCGAAGCGCGGGAGTACCGCCGGCCATAGTGTCGTTTCAGACGGACCCTCGTGGGGTTGAAGCTTTGTGGCCGCACTGACCCGTGTGGCCCGAACCCAGGGTTTCAGACGGACCCTCGTGGGGTTGAAGCGTTGCGTTGTCACGTGTGTGTGTAGTTTGTGCTGTAAAGTTTCAGACGGACCCTCGTGGGGTTGAAGCACCCTGCCCCGGCTGGGCGAGCTCGACAGCCAGACGCGTTTCAGACGGACCCTCGTGGGGTTGAAGCGAGGAGGGCGCGGCTGTCCGGTGGTCGTGGCAAGGGTTTCAGACGGACCCTCGTGGGGTTGAAGCCGCCTTGAGATCGTCCAGGCGCGGGGTGTCACCAGTTTCAGACGGACCCTCGTGGGGTTGAAGCGAAACCATTACTGGTCTCGTTGTAGTCGAAGCTGACTTGTTTCAGACGGACCCTCGTGGGGTTGAAGCAGCAGAGTATGTGAACGGGACCGCGGGACCGGGTAGGGTTTCAGACGGACCCTCGTGGGGTTGAAGCGCCGAACGCCCGGTCTGCATCGCCGCCGTCGTCAAACGGTTTCAGACGGACCCTCGTGGGGTTGAAGCCTCCGGCTGTGTGCCGCCGCGTTCGGCATCCCACAGGTTTCAGACGGACCCTCGTGGGGTTGAAGCAATTGTATCATCGTTGTCGGGTCCCCCTCGTGACCGGAGTTTCAGACGGACCCTCGTGGGGTTGAAGCGACACCGCTACCTGTTTCGACTTGCTCGATACTGCCGGTTTCAGACGGACCCTCGTGGGGTTGAAGCTCGTTAAACATGACGTTCTGTGAATCAATATTCACAACGGTTTCAGACGGACCCTCGTGGGGTTGAAGCAACGAGTTCTGGGCGAACCTCGCGCGCGAGCGCGCGTTTCAGACGGACCCTCGTGGGATTGAAGCCTGTGGATGGGCGACAACGACATGGAATTTTGCCGCGTTTCAGACGGACCCTCGTGGGGTTGAAGCGAGATATCGCTTGGCGTGAGTGTCGTGGTTGTCGTGTTTCAGACGGACCCTCGTGGGGTTGAAGCTTGCTGTCGATAACGGCCGACGAGGAGCCGGTGGTTTCAGACGGACCCTCGTGGGGTTGAAGCCTCTGGATGGGCGACTGTGATATGCAGTTCACCCGGTGTTTCAGACGGACCCTCGTGGGGTTGAAGCATCCGTATCCGGTAGCCGCAACAGTAGCAGTCCCGTTTCAGATGAATCCTCGTAGGATTTAGTTACGCTCCGAGTTCGTGTGTGCAGCTCTATACTCATAGGACTCCTTTTGAAGCAGTGGACGAGAACACCGATTCGTTATCCCTCAGAGCGCTGCTCCAGAATCGACAGCTCGGGCTCGCGCTCGCCGACGCCACGCTCGCCGACATCCAGCCAGTTGACCTTCGAGAGTTCCCGCCGCTGCACCGCTGGCGAGTACGATCCCCGGTAATGCTCCAGAAAGGTCTCGATATCCTCCCAGCCGCCGAAGTCCATGATGAGCAGCGGGTCGTCGATGTCAGCACTCAGCAGCGTGGCCCAAGTTCGGCGGAGGTCGTGTGGCGTGACGTGCGCCCACATCTCGTCACCCTGGTCGGCCAGCTCGCCGGTGACGCTATCGAGGTGGCGCTGGACCCAGCGTGTCGAGTGGTCGACCAGCGGTGTCTCCGGCCCCTGCAGGTCGGCGACGGTCTCGGCCATCGCCAGAATGTCCTTGGTCGTTGGCGTCTCGCGGTAAGCTTTGCCCTTCGAGTCCCAGACGCGGACCCGCGGCCCGGCGCTCGTCGAGACCACGTCCTTCGCCTCGACGCTGACGATTTCGCGCACCCGCAGCCCCGACCGGACACCCAGCGCGAACGCGATGCGCTCCTCCCGCGAGTCGGCCGCCGCGAGCAACTCGTCGGTCTCGTCGAGGTCGAGCCAGATGCGATAGCCGTCCTTGCCCTCGAATGGTTCGGCGAACATCTCTGTCGTCTTTACGTGCTACGGCGACAAAAAGCAGCGGGTTGACCGCCTCAGACGGGGTGATCGACACCGGAAACGGGGTGTGAGTGTCGCCGATTCCGGCGTTCTGCGACGCAGTCGCGCCCGTCCTGCGACACTGATTGAGGAATTCTACGACACTGCTGGATCTATCTGTTGTGTCAGGACCGTTCGTGCTGAATACAACGCGCGTATTCAGCAAAATCTAAGCGTGAACTACGAGCTAGTATCGAAACAAATCACTCATCTTATTCTCGTTTTTGTTTGTCTTTACACCAGTTAAAGAGTCTCTGGCGTAGGTCATCATCTGTCTCACCGAATATGCTCCCGAGTCGATACCCAAGATTGTCCCACGTCAGTTCCTCGGGTGGTGGTCCTTCGGAATATTTCGACGATTCTCCATCATTGAGATCCTTGACAGCAGCCGTCCAGCCTCGTTTGAAAGCGCCTTGTCGGTCGCTATCCGCGGCTTGCCGTACATCTCCCATCGGGATTGTTGGATCATCGGCCATATCGACTATTTGATTACTCGGCTTAAAAAATCTAGGTGTGCCCGAACTCGGTAGATAGATACTCTGTATTCATCACGCGCCCTTCGCCTGTATCAGGTTCTGGGAAGATGTTTCGCTACCTAATGTCACCTCTATAGTATTCTGCGACATAGATTATCGTGTTCTGCGACCCTGCTAAATCCCTCTGTGTAGTCCGAGCTATCCACGATAATCCATCTGAATATTATTTGAATTACGCATACTAGTCCGTGGGCCTGTACTTTACAATGATGAATACTGACGCCGCAATCAATTTCTAAAAATAAACCACAGTCGCCGACGTCGGTTAATATTGTAAAAGAATCCGCCGAGTATTGGTATCCCCTACCTCATACCGATGCCCGGTTAATGAAGCTATGCAAAGTAAGCCGATTAGTTCCTTGGAAGAGGGTTGTCTTTCGGTCGACCAGTACCCGACCCCGTCCATATTCGCGCCATGACACCCATGCCGTTTGGCGGTCTGTCACTCGTCCGCTGGTAGCCTAGAATCGCTGTCGTGATCGGTGATGATATAATATGATAGCCCGCGGAGTCAGCGACTGAAGCAGAAAAATGATAGGAAACCAATACTAAGTAACATATGCAATACCTACGGCTGAATTGTACGCTCTGACAGTCGCTGGCCCGTCCATTCTATTCCCCATCAGCCCCATTCATTCGGGCGATTTCCCGTGTCAGTCGGATTTGGCTCTGTAGCTTGGCTGGTCATGGCCATGACCCCGCCGCTGTCGGGTGAACTAATCTTTTCGGGGGAGGTCGTAATCCCACATCCGATTCTCAGCACAGATCCGGTCATCTCACTCTCGATTGCCCTCGGTCTCCGCCGTAATCAAGGCGACCCGACTAATTCGGAGGTTTACATCCGATTCCCCAGACGTTACAAGCACAATAGATTTCGAAGACCTCCAGCCGAGACAGCAAGAAGATGCGATTCTGGCGCATCGCTCGGTGACATCCATTCCGCCATGTGCAATCGACCGTTAATCGCTGTCCTATATCTCAGACAGACTCGTCAGATTCGTCTCCGAGAGAAGTCTCCTCCGGTTGGGACACTTCCGGGCTGTTGTCCGGCCTGTCAACGTGCGTATCCAGCCCCCCCTCAAGATACCTCTCGCCGCGCTCTGTAATAGTGTACACGCCGTTCCCGACCGGCTTGAGCAGGCCGTGATCGGCGAGTTTCTGGCACCGCTCCGAGATATAGCCCCGAGAGTACCGTATTGGGCCCTCCCGTTTCATCTCCGTCGGGGACCCGTGCTCGTGTTCGTAGATATACTCGAGGATGCGATCATCAACAATCGTCATCCACTTTCCTGACCGTCGCATCGGTGTCTCTATGTAGATATCGTACCTTCAATATCATAATGGTTACGTAACGCATCAATAGGAACACTCGATTTTGATTGCTATCATCGTTAGATATAACTACGCTCGTCTTGTGAAATCGACATGGGACCGCTAACTCGAACACAGATGACGCTGGTCGGGTAGTGATACCAGGCCTGTGCTCCACCACAGGCCCGAGAAGGCGGTTCCGGTGAATCCAATGTACGCCGAAACCCGCGAGGGGGTAGGACCCCTCGTCCGGACAGACGCATCGCTCGGCAATAAACCCCGGCATCAACCGCGGCGCTCACCAGGGCTCCCGGTACCACAGGGGACAGTCCCGTGATTGCGGATGATTGAGCACTGTCCCTACTGCGAGCAGTCGTTTGCGGACCCCTGTGACCTGTACCGCCACGCCATGACCGAGCACCGTCTTGGCGTACTCTCGTACTGGATCGAGCAGCACGACGTGACGCCGGTCGTGACCGGCCAGCAGCGATTGCAGGAGGCGGTCCTATGAATGACGACCTCCGGCCACTCTCCCCCGAAGAAGGTGTCGAGCGATTCCTGCAGCACCGGGAGCCGTCGGTCAGAAAGAGCACCCTGCAGAACGCGAAAACCCGGCTGCGCTACTGGCTAGAGTGGTGCGACGAGCGCGACATCGGGAACCTCAATGAACTCACGGGCCGCGACCTAGCAGACTTCGTGGCCTGGCGGCGCGGCGATATCGCTCCCATCACGCTACAGAAGCAGCTGAGTACTATCCGTATGGCTCTCCGCTGGTGGGCGGATATCGAGGCTGTCGAGGAAGGCCTCGCCGAGCGATTGCATGCGCCAGAACTCCCGGACGGTGCGGAGTCCCGGGATCGCCATCTCGAACCGGAACGGGCCAAACAGGTACTGGAATACTACGACCGACACCACTACGCCAGCCGTGAGCACGCCCTGCTTGCACTCATGTGGCGGACAGGACTCCGGCGAGGTGCTGTCTGGTCGCTCGACGTAGACGACCTCAAACCGGAGGAGAATGCCGTCAGACTGGAGCACCGACCTGAGCAGGGTACGAAACTCAAGAACGGCGAGCGCGGCGAGCGGTGGGTCTATCTCGGACCGCGCTGGTTCCAAATTCTGGAGGACTGGGTCAAGAACCCCGACCGGCCACAGGGAACCGACGAGTACGGCCGCGAGCCGCTGTTTCCGACCCAGCGCGGCAACCGACCGAACCCACAAACCATCTACAAGTGGGTGATTCGTGCGCTCCACCCTTGCGAGTACGCCGAGTGTCCGCATGGTCGGACACCGGAGTCCTGCGATGCACGCGGACGAACAGCGAACGTCTCCGCCTGTCCGTCGTCGGTCAATCCACACGCCATCCGCCGGGGCGCGATCACTCACCACCTCACCGAGGATGTTCCGCCGGAGACCGTGAGCGAGCGCATGGATGTCTCACTCGATGTGCTGTACGACCACTACGACGCCCGCACTCAGCGCGAGAAGATGTCCGTCCGAACTGAGCACCTGCCAGACTCATAACCACCATGATAACAAACGCCGAAAACCACATGACAGCACCGTGTGATACCTGCCCGGCGAGTCCA
>JAQCNG010000062.1 GCA_028275145.1 Halovenus sp.
TGTCTGGACGCTCGCGTGCTGTTTCGCCGAGAGGTCACCCGTCGTCACGAACAGTTCACCGATCGCGTCGGGCACCGTCGAGAGCCCCTCGACGCCGTCGAAGCCGTTCTCGGCCATCTGTCTCTTTGCCTCCTCTTTGACCGCCTCGACGTCGATACCGTTGTCCTCCAGCACCCGCAGGAAGTAGTCGTCGAACTCCACCAGCATCTCGTCGCCCTGCACGTCGTCGGAGACGTTCTTGTAGTAGGCGACGTTGTAGATGGGCTCGCAGCCACCTGTCGTATTTCCTAGCATACTGGTCGTGCCGGTCGGGGCGATCGTCGTCGTGTTGTGGTTTCGCATCGGGAACCCGTCGGCCCACTCGTCGGCGTCCTCGCCCGTCTGGCGTTCGAACCACTCGCGGTACTCGGTGGGGGCTGCGTACTTCGAGTCGTCCCACTCCGCGAACACACCGCGCTCGGTGGCGAGGTTGTGGCTGGTCTGCTTCGACTGGTGGTTGATGTGGATCATCAACTGGCGGGCAATCTCGTTTGCGGTCTCGCTGCCGTACTTCGTGCCGAGCTGGATGTTCAACTGGGCCAGCCCCATTATCCCCAGCCCGATCTTGCGCATCTCCCTGACCGTCTGCTCGATCTCCTCAACCGGGAAATCCGACATCGTGACGACGTTCTCCAGGAAACGGGTCCCCAGTTCGATGCGTCTATCGAACTCCTCGAAGTCGATTGCCGCCTCCAGAAACGCCTCGACAGCCTCGTCCTGTGTCGCGTACTCCTCTGCGTGGCGCTCGGACCAGACCCGCCAGTCCGGCGCGTCCTCCGCAGCGAGTGTCGAGAGGTTGATGTGTCCGAGGTTGCAGGCCTCGTACTCCTCCAAGGGTTGTTCACCGCAATTGTGAACTATGAGTCCGTTTGCAATGAACGATTGTGTGTCAGGCTCTGTAAGATCGTACACCTGTTCAGTTCCATCGTGCTCGACGGACTCGACCGTCGCCTCGAACCGACCAACGTACGGGCCCCGACCGTATTCATCGAGGGTATCACTCAGCTGTTCTTGCTTCTCATCGAGCAAGAATCCAATCTCCTCCTCAAACGCAATCAGATGGGTAGAACTGATTGCAAGCTGGTGGCTCGATGTTGTCTCGTACTCCGCCGTTCCGCCGTGACCGTCCGGCAACTGCTTTGTTCCACCGCTCTTCCGGTCCTGATATATCTGCGACCGGATTCCGAAGTTGGCCAGAAGCCGCTGGACGTTCCGTAGCAGGTCCGGATCTATACTTGTCAGGCGTACCGAGAAGCCCGATTCGGGTGTTCCTTCGACATGTCCATCGGCAGTGAACAGCGCCTGCAGGAACCCGCGGGCCATCTCCTCGCTCCCACGAACGACCGCCTCTGGCACCTGGAGTTTGTCCTTGGCGAGCCCGGCCTGTTCGGCATACTCGTACAGTCGGACGGACCGGATACGCTGTTCGACGGCCTGCGGGCCACGGTAGTTATCACTCCGGCTGATATCGCTGACGCCCACCTCGTAGTTCGCGTTGCCCAGCGGGTCGCGGACTATCTCGTTTACGTCCTTTGCGAACTGGTCGGAGATTTCGGTGTCCTCGTCGTAGAAATTCAACACAGCGCGCTCCTCGCCGTTCTTGAGATGACCGTCACCGACGAGCCAGCCGAGCACACGACCTTCCGCCGCAGAGCCGTGCTGGCCGAACTCGCCTTTCCGGTTCTGGATGTGAACGGTGTCGCCGGCGTCGAGATTCTCTGCCGCCACCCACCCATCGTCGGTCATCACGCGGTGGTCGGCGGTCAGGCGGAGCTCGTATCCTTCCTTGGTGGTCAGTCTGTGTACCTCCTTCTCGCCGGTTCGGTAGACGCTACTTGCCTCCTTGACCCGCTCCTCGCTGAGCCGACCGTCGACCACGATGTCGCGTGCGACCCCCTGCTCGTACAGCTCCTCAGCCGTGATGAGTCCGTCCTCGGTGCTGATGAGCGTATCACCGGTCACGCAGGGGTTGGTTGCGAGAATCCGGTGGTCCGGGTGCTCGTCGATATCGAACGAGTGCTCGTCGTTGATCCGTTCGAGGTAGACGACACCGGGTTCGCCGTTCTCGTGGGCGCCCTCGACGATGTGGTTCCACAGTTCCCGGGCGGGCACCGAGAGCACCTCGCCGGCCTCGACGTACTCGCCGAGGCCGAACATCTCGTAGAGTTCGACAGTCTCCCCGGTGGCGACGTGTGGCTCCTCGGTGCGCGGGTTGGTGAACGTGTACGCCTCGTTGTTTTTGACAGCGTCCATGAACCCGTCGGTCACGCCGACGGAGATGTTGAAGTTGGAGAGGTGGCCCTCGACGGCGTTGCGCAGGTGCTCGGGCACCCGGCCGTCGTCGTCGATGAGTTCGCGGGCCTCCTCGAGCGCGTCCGCGAACGAGGTGTGGGTGAAGTCGTCGGGGTCGTTCAGGCGGAGCGTGTTCGCCAGCGAGACGTCCTTGTTTTTCGCGTGGATGAACTGGATGACGTCGGGATGAGAGACGCGCATCACGCCCATCTGTGCACCGCGACGGGCGCCACCCTGTGCGATAGTCTCACACATCTGGTCATAAGTCCTCATAAATGTGACAGGACCGCTCGCGATGCCGCCGGTGGAGCCGACGGCGTCGCCGTACGGACGTAATCGCCAGAAGGCATAGCCCATGCCGCCGCCGCTGTTGTGGGAGACGATTCCGTCGGCGACGTACTCGTGGTTGTCCTCGACGGTGATGTCGTAGACGGTCGCGGGGTCGGATTCGACCACGGCGTCGACTTCCACGGTGTACTCGTCGCCGATGACATACGAGTCGCGGGCGGCCACAGATTCGATATTTGAGAGGGCAGTCTCGCGCCGCTCGTCGATGAAGCCGACATCCCTGAGGAACGCTTTTCGTCCCGTTCCGGTCGTCGGAACCACGCCGAAGTACGGGTGTGCGTCCTCGTCGCGGATGACGGACTTCTTGACAGGGTAGCCGAGCCCCATCATCAGCGACGCGACATCGTCGATTGCCCGTTCGGAGGAACTGTATAGTTTCGGATACGTCCCGTCGAGCAGTGTCCCATCGGCGGTGAAATACCCCCGGAGGAACGATTCGACGACGTTCGCGGGAGCAGCCTTGACGACCTGGGGGACGCGGGCCGACCGTGCGCCGTCGGGCTTACAGTCGAAGTTCGAGTCCCACCACCGTCTGATCTCGTGGCTGTTGATGGTAACCTCGTAGCAGCCGTCGGCAAACGAAATCGAGGCGGACGTGCCGAACAGTTGTCGGGACAACTGGTCGATGTACTCGGCGATACTCTCGCGTTTGACGTGGAACCGGACACCATCCTGATGCCACGAACCGTCGCCGACCCAGAGTCCGACGAGTTCCGCGAGAGTCTCGTCGAGGTGTTCTGGCTGACGGACGGTTTTGGCCGGCTTTCCGTTCGGGTCGAGTTGCTCGCGCGCCCGGAACTGCGACACAGTCGTCGGGTGGACACCCAGTTGGTCGGCAACCTCCGAGTCGGTGTGTCCGTCCCGATACAGGTCGAGCGCCGCGCGCTCGTCGAACGAGGTGGCACCGGGATTTCGCCCACCGTCTCCGTTCGGTGACAGCCCGAGTTCGTGGCTCCGCCGGCGCTGAACTGTGGATTTGCCACAGTCCAGGCGCTCTGCGATCTCGTAATCGCTGAGACCCTCCCGGTGTAGTTCGCGGATCTCAGCGTTTTCGACGGTTCTGTTCTCGCCCCACCTGCCGCCGCTGGCCACCGACGCGAGTTCCGGGGGGTCCGTCTCCGTCTCCCGGAGCCAGCCGAGCGCGTAGTGCATCTCCTGACCGGCCTGAATCTCGTCGAGTCGAGTCCAACTGTCGTCGACCATGAGACGATGGTTCGGTGTCCCGCGGACAGTGAGACCGTTCGCGAGGCGAACCGTCAGCGTCTCCGCGTCCTCGTACGCGTGTGTCTCCTCGACTGGTCTGTGCTGGAACCCCGAGTCAGTCTGCTGTACGACACGGTCTCCGACCTCGACCTCGGAGACGGAGACCATCCCTTTGCCCTCGACACGAACGGTGGCGTCCGCTGTGAGACACTGAAACACCTGGGCGGCTTCCTTCGCAGTCTGGTGGATGTCGTCGATGTCGTCCTCCGGCGAGTCGACGAAGCAGTTGTGGACGATGAAATCACCGACGACAAACGAGTGATCGTCCGCAACCTCCATGTCGTAGACTTCGACGGTCTCTGCCTTGTGACGGGCAACGTTCGAAAGACGGGGATTTTCAGCCGTAGAGATATAACACTCGGATGTCGGACCACTCGAGATATCCCGTTCCTTTTTGAGTTTGAACACTGCCTCGTACCCGAGTGAGCGCGCCAACAGCGTTGCTTCATAGACGAGAGTAGGGTTTGCGAGGACGAGCCTGCGTGCGGTTTCGAGCTCTGTTCCATCGCCATCGAGTAGCCCGTCCAGCAAGGCTTGCTGGTATGACTCCCCGGCAGCACCAACCCATTCGGGAATCCGTTTCTGGTCGCCCCCAACACCGAGAACCGTAGCGAACAGGTCTGCGACAAACGGGGACGAGAGCCTAATCTGTACCCACTGGCCGTGTGAGGACTCGGAAATACTCACCGGAAGATTAAATGTCTGTTTGAGTGAACTTATCAGCCGTTCTCTGAGCTCTGTTTCGTCGGTTCCGACCGTGAACCGCAGGTCTGATCCGTAGACATCGCCCTCGGCGAGGTAAAGTCCGAACAACCACCCCAGCGTCCTGTCATTGTTAATCTCTGCCGCCGGTTGGTTGTTCTGCTGGTCGAACTCGGGCGTCCGTGGGTCGTCGGCATTCCGAAGCTTGACCTGTCCCCCATCGACGACCACGTCTTTGTTTTTGTTGAGTCGATCAGTGTACTGGTCAACTCTGATACGTTCCGGGAACTCCGTGTCACTGGGAAAGACCGGATCCGCCGGATTACCGATTGTATCGGCACGGACCCAGTTTCCGTCGTCGGTGTATACCTCGTGGTCTGGAGTCAGTTGCGTGTCGAAGGATGATCCTCGGTCGATACCGCGACGCATCTCGACCGTGGATTTTTCTCCGTTCGACCAGTGATCGACAACCGGCTTGAATCGTCCTTCGTGAGTGAGTACGTTGTCTCCGGGCTCGATTTGATCCATGCGCTTGAGGCCGTCTCGGGTGTACACCGGTGCGTGACCGGCGATACACGCCGACAACTGCTGCAACTCGTCGCCCGCGTTCATCAGCGTCGGGCTGTTGTGGCTCACGAACCCCTCGACGACGTACGTGTTCCGGCGCGGAACCTGCATGTCCTCGACTGCCATCGTTCCGACCGTCGACACGCGCTCGACACGCTCGTAGAACTGGTCACGCGCCGCCAGGTCGGCCACAGGCGAGCGCCACAGTTCCGGATACTGCTCGGCGTACTGCTCGAAGATACCCTTGCCAATCTCCTGATGATGCTCGGAGTCGGGGTCGATCAGGAACTGCGAGAGGTCCCGGTACGCGTCGAGACCGAGGTCAGATTCCTGGAACCACTCGTGGAGACGCTCTCCCTGATTGGGGATTTTGACTGACGTCGCGTTGTCTGCAACATC
>JAQCNG010000079.1 GCA_028275145.1 Halovenus sp.
CAGCGCGACCGGTTCATCGTGAAAACCTCCATCGGCTACCCCGACGAGGAGGGCGAGCGCCTGCTACTGGACCGGCGGGCCGACCGGACTGCCCGGATGCCCACCGTCGACGCGGTTCTCGCGGGCGAGCGGGTCCCCGAGTGGCAGCAGGTGTCGGAACGGGTCAGCGTCGTGCCGGGTCTGCGCAACTACATCGTCGGACTCGGCAGACAGACCCGGGTCGACGACCGCGTGGAGGTGGGTGTCTCGCCGCGGGGCACACAGCGCCTGTTCGAGGCCGCCCGCGCGGCCGCGACACTCGCCGGCCGTGACTACGTTGTGCCCGACGACATCAAACAGCTCGCGGTGCCGGTGTTCGCCCACCGGCTCGTGCTGACGGCCGACGCCGAGGTCCGCGGCGCGACCCCGGAGACGGTGGTCGGTGACGTTGTAGAGCGCGTGGAGGTGCCGGCGGTCGACCCCGGGTCCGGGGGTCAAAGGCGTGCCGGTCGGAGCACAGAGCGGTAGCGTCTGTTCGGTGTCTGTGGAGAGCTACCGCAGCGACAGCACCAGCGAGAGCAACCCGACGACGACGCTGGCCAGCGCGAGCAGTTCCGTTCCGTCGGGCGTGGCGGCGCTGTTCGGGTCCGGGAGTCGGCCGACGACCAGCATCGCAACCACGACGGCCCCGAGACCGACCAGGAGAGCGGCCCCGAGGTGGACGAACTCGACGCGCCGGGTCGGGCCGGTGCCGGCCTCGCGGGCGAGGGTCACCCCGAACCGGCCGGCGTCCCAGACCAGCAGACTCGCGGCCACGCCCGCGAGGACCAGCCACGCCGGCGCACCGACCGTCCCACCGAACACGGCCGCGAGGAACACCCCGACACCCGCCAGCGATGAGCCCACGCTCCTGCGCGCGAGCAGACCGGTCCAGAGTGCGGCGTAGACAGCCACGAGCAACCCCGCGAGCACGCCGAGACACAGCACCACGGCCAGCAACACCGCCGTCGACTCGCCGAACGAACTCGCAGTCGTGGTCGTCGCGTCCCGAATCTGTTCCTCGATCTCCTCGGGGAACCGCCGGATGAGCTCTGTCGTGACCCGCTCGTAGACCCACCCGGCGACAGCGACGACCGCAACGGTGGTGATGGTGCCACCGGCGAGAGCCCCCGCAGTGCGTGGCCCGGGGGCGAACGGCGTCGCCGTCAGCCACCGCCTCAGGCGACCGACGAGCAGTGTGGCGGCGACCACGAGCGCCGCGAGCAACACCGGCACCTCGAACTGGGCCGGCACGACCGCTGTCACCGGTGTGACCAGGTACCCGACGAGGTCGGCCACCGGCGCGACGACGGCACCGTCGGCCGTCGTGTCGGTGGTGCCCGCTATCAGGAGAAACAGGAGCGCGGTCAGGATGGGCACTGCACCCGAGGTGATGGTGGTGCGCATCCCCTGCTCCAGGCCGTTGCCGGCGACGACGTTGCGGCGTGAAAGCGCCAGCCCGAACGCCGCGAGCACACAGCCGACCACGACACCAACGTTCCCGACGATGACCAGCCAGCCAACGGAGAGCAGCGCCTCCTCCTCGACGGGGAAGATGTCCTCCACCAGCAGGACAATCGCGACCAGCACGCCACCGGCGACAGTAACCGCCGCCGGCGCCACGAGCAGGCCGGCCCCGACTCCGGTCAGCGACCGGTCTGGCCCCCGCGACAGACCGACCACCACCGCGAGCAGCACCGACCCGGCGCTACCCAGGGCGGCCGGACCCACCATCTCCGGGAACTCCCGGAGAAACAGGGCAACCGCGGCGACGGTGGCGAGCACGACCAGCGCACCAGCGACACGCGTCGCGCGAGCAAGCGGGCGTTCGGCTGCTGGCTCCGGGCTGTGTGCCACTCAGCTCACCCCCCCAGGGTCGAAGCTCACACTCCGGCCCGGCGTCCAGTCGACCACCTCGCCAACCTGGTCGAGCGTCCGCAGTCGCAGTTGCCGGCGGAGTCCGGCGAGTCGCGGACCGACGTCACCGGTGGCGGTGATGTCCGGGCTGACGACGACCAGGTCGTGCCCCCGGGCGGTCGCCGCCCGGCCGAACGCAACGGCCCAGCTGTCCAGTGCCGGCGTACACAGGACGACCTGTGCCTGTGCCGGCATCTGCCCGAGCAACTGTTCGATTGACTCGTCGGAGCCGTCTCCCTCGACTGTGCTGGACGGACCCGCCGCCGCACCATCCGCGTCCGCGGCCGACCCCGGGTTCGTGCCGTTCGTCTCTCTGTTCGACGCCGCGTCGGCGTCCCCGGCGACTGCGCTGGCCCCGGGAGAGGCGGCGGGACCCCCGTCGACCCGTGCGGTCAGCCGCCGGTCACCACCGGCGCTCGCGTCGGCCGAGGCCCCCGGTTCCGTGGCGCCGGTTCCGCCGGCGTCGCTCCCCTCCGGGTCCGCCCCGGTTTCGATTCGCTCGCGGACGTCGTCCAGAAGCACCGACGGGTCGCTCTGTCGGCTGGCGGTCCCCGCCCAGGCGACGCCGCCCACAGTCGCGAGTGGCCCCCCGGGGTCGACCCCCGCCGCGCCCAGCCCCGCGAGCACGTTCGCCCGGTCGAGCGCCGTCAGAAGGCGGTCGGCGGCCTCCGCGGAGAGCGACGCGCCCGACGGGTGGCCGGCGGCCGGTCGACCCAGTCCCGGTTCGCGGATGTCCACCACGACTGCTGTCTCTGTTGCCTGCTGGTCGCGGTACTCGACTGTCACGAACTCGCCGGTCTTTGCGACGTGTCGCCAGTCGATGCGCCGCATCGGGTCCCCACGGCGGTACGCCCGGGTCGCGTAGAACTCGGTGCCCTCGCCGCGTCCGCCGGCCGAGAGCTGTCCAACCCGGCGGAGCACCGTCTCGGACAGCCGGTCGCGTGCCGGCGTCACGCAGGTCAGTGTTGTGCCGGTGGCCACGTCGACCCGCTCTGTGTGGACCGTCGAGGCCGACACCGACCGCGCCCGGACCAGTGGGCCGTCGAACTCGTGTTCACCCCGGCGCGCGACGACGCTGTAGGAGACGGTTGCTGTTTCGCCGGGTGCGAGTGCGGTCGCGGTCCGGGGGGAGCCGTCGACCACCGCCAGGTCGGGCACCCCGTCGACGATGCGGAGGTCCGGAACCACGCTGTCACCGGCGTTCTCGAGGTGGAGCCGAACGGTGACCTGCTCGCCCGGGCCGGGTTCCTCGGGGTCGAACGAGCGGGTCGCCCGGAGTCGGGGGGCAGTCGAGAACCCGGAGACCACCCCGTAGCAGACGTACGCGAGCGGGACCACCGCAGCACCGAGCAGTGTCGGTTCGGCAAACAGCAGTCCGACCCCGACCAGGGCGAGTGTCGCCGCCAGCCCGATGCGCCATCTGCCCACTGTCATTGCTTCTGGAGTCGCTCGATTGCGGTTGTTGTTCGCTCGATGCGCCGTCGCCGCTCGCGCCCGGGCACCAGCCACATCCGCAGTCGCGCCCGGTGCGGGGGCTCTCCCTCGACCACACCGGCCGCGAGCGCGTCGTCTGTCCACCGGCCCTGCTCGATTGCCGCTGCTGCTGTGCTCCGTGAGACGCCCTCGTGCTGGGCGTACGCCGACGTCGCGGTGTCGACGAGGGTTGCCCGGAGCCGTCGCCACTCATCCCCACCCTCGCGGATGGCTGTCTCGACGTCCGGACCGACGAGATTCCCGCCGCCGTCGGGTGCTGTCTGGCGGTTGCCGGCCTCGGCGAACCGCTCGGTCTTGGTGGGCCCAGCGGATTTCGAACCCGGCCAGACCGCCACACCGACCAGCACCGCCGTCAGGAACCCGAGCACGAGCAGGAGTTGGGTCGACCCGGCCTCGGCGACAGCTCCGGTCAGATCCGCGACGGGACCGGTCCCGAGGAGGCCGGGCGCGAACAGCAGGCCGACGCCCAGAGCCGTCACCAGCACGCCGAACACACCCAGCACAGTCTCGGCCCGGCCCATCAGTCGTCCCCTCCGCTCGGCCGGTGTCCCCCGCCCTCCGCTGGCTGGTTCGTCGCCGCCTCGATCGCCTCGAGTGCCGCCCGGACCCGGTCGGCCTGTGCCGGCCGAGCGCCGTACTCGACGGCGCGGAACGCGTCCCGGAGCGTCCGCACGGGTCCGGCGGGCAGTCCATCCTGTTCGATTGCGTGTGCGGCCAGTTCTCCCGGCGTGTGCGTCGCCGCCGGCGCGCTGACGTGCGAGAGAAACTGTCCCCACGCCGCCCGCACCCGGGCGCGCTCGTCGGTGACCTGGCCGTCCCCGGTGGCGACAGCGACCGGCCCGTCCCGTCCGCCGGGCCAGTCCGGGCCGTCCGCGTCGGCCGCCGGTTCGACCAGCCCCAGCGTGGCAAACACCAGCCGTGCCGTGTCGCCCACCCTGGCGAGCAGCGAGTCACCCCGGCCGGCAACCCCGACGAGCAGCCGTGTCGCCAGCCCCCCGACCACCCCGAACCGGTCCCAGACGGACGCGGCCACCCGGGAGAGCACGTTGGCACTGGACAGCAGGAGAACAACCACACCAGTCAGCGCGAGCCCTCCGGCGATGAGCAACAGCCTGGTCAACTGCCCCTCGGTCGTCGTGCCGTCGCTCACGCCGTACTGGCCGACAGTTATCTCGGCCGACTGGGCAAACGGGAGTCTGACCGTCGCCCGACCGTCCGCGCCGGTGGTGGCGACCTGCTCGCCGTCTACCTCGACGGGGACACCGACCGCCGGTTCCTCGCCGTAACTCGCCTCGACACTCGTCGGTGCGAACGGCACGGCAACCGGCCAGTCGACGTCGGTCTCGACAGTCAGCGCCGGCAGGTCGACGCTCTGCTCGCCGGTGAGGGGGACCGTCTGGCCGTCGACCAGTGTCCCCTCGACGGCGACTGTCGTCGGCCCCGGCGAGGGCGGCAGCGAGACGGTTGCGTAGCCAAACTCGTCGGTCCGGGCGCGCACCTCGCCGTCCACGGACACCCTCGCGTTCCCGAGCGGGTCGTCCCCCACGAACACGTTCACACCAACCTCGTTGCCCGGAATCGTGTTGCCAACGAGCTCGACGTCGACGTCGGTGGTCACGTCGACAGTTTCGTTGTACAGTTGCAGGTTGGGACTGGTCACTCCGGTTTTGTTGTCCTGTTCCTGCGCGACGGCTCCGACCCCGGCGGCGAGTCGGCCGGGCAGTGTCACCCCGCCGAGGGCCAGTCCCTCCGAACCGTTCCCGGGGTCGAGCCGGTCTCGGTCTTGGAGCACCGATATCACGAACTCGTCGGTGTCGGGTACGGTTCCGGTCACGGTTCCGACGAAGTCGGTCTCACCGACCGGACGGCCGTCGAACGCGACGGTCACCCCCTCGACCGGCGTCTCGTTTCTGGTCACCGTCACCTCGATGGGCGCACCCGGGACGGCAGTCCGGTTGAGCGCGAGCGACAGGTCGGTGTCCGTCCCGTCTGGGTTCCGGTCGTCGTCGAGGTCGAACTGCTCGCCGGGGCTCGCCGGGTCGGTGACGTTGTACTCCTCGCCGATAGCACCCAGGGCCTGCTCCTGGCGCTCGAGACGGGGGCCACCGGGCGTCGGGTCGAACTGCACCCAGCCCACCCCCTCGAAGTACACCTCCACCCAGGCGTGGGCGTTCATCCCGCGCACCTGGTAGGTGTCGTCGGCCACCCGCTGGCCGCTGGTGTACCCGAGAACGTACCGTGTCGGGATGTCCTGCGTGCGCAACATCGCCGCCATCGCCGTCGCGTAGTACTCGCAGTAACCAGCCTCCATCTCGAAGACGAACGTCTCGGCGACGCTGTCGGTCTCCCGGTAGGCCTCCAGCGAGTAGCGCTTGTCACCGCGCAGCCAGTCTTTCACCGCCTCGGCCGTCTCGTAGCGGCCCTCGGCGTCGGCAACGATGTTCCCGGTCTGGGCGGCCAGTCGCGGTGCCGTGTCGGCCGGCAACTCGGTGTAGCGCTCCAGTTCCGCCGGCGTGGTGTCGTTGGCGGCCCGGAGCACGGCAGGACTGCCCGGCGGTTTCTGGCTGACACCCGTGAACGTCGTCCCGTTGGAGAGGGGGCCACCCGGTTCGACGCTCCCGTCCCCGCGCACGACGAGGCTGTCCTCGTCGATGCCGTCGACCGCTGTCGGCCGCCAGGGCGTCGGCAGTGCCGTCGCCGTCTGGTTGAGCGTGACGTTGTACTCCACCCGACTGACACCGTCGTCGTACAGCGGCGGGTCGTACGACCGGGTCTCCGTGGTGCGCCCCCACCCGGCCCCGGTGTAGTTGCCGAACGCGGCGGTCCGCCAGTATGTCGGCTGTGAACTCCGGGCGGTGAAGTGAATCTCCGTGTCGGTGGAGGCGAAGGTCCCGTTGTCCAGGCGAATCTCACCGCCGGCACCGGTTTCGCTGCCGGGTCGGAGCGACCCGAGCCCCTGTGGAACCTCACCGAGAGTGCCGCTCAGCGGCCCCTCACCGCTGACCTGGTCGGCGGAGACATCCTCGCCGGGCAACACACTGTCAATTGGACTGCCGGCGAGGCTACCAGAGCCGACCGACGCGACGAGAACGCCACCCGTAATCACCGCGATCAGACAGCAGACGACGAACACCAGCCGTTGCCTGCTGTAGCCGGTGCTGTCGAAGGACGCGGACGGGGACCCGCTGTCGGGCATGGCTACCGGTACATTGATGTCCACGCTCATAACCTTGACGTGTCTCGACGAACACAGGAACGCACATCGGCCGGTGAAGGCCGTTGTACAGTTTTCACACGCACGCATGTGAGTCCAGGACGTGTTCGCCGCGGGGCCGCTCGACCCGGGATCTCTCCTTTGCCCACGTCAGCGTCGACGACGGGACTGGAGAGCCCACGCCGATCCCGAACAGTCGGCGCGAGCGTATCGCCGACCACGAGGGCCAAAATCCGGCGGAGGAGTGTCCCCGCCGCGCACAGGACCGGAACGCTCAACTGGGGAGCACCCCCGACTCACGGGTATGGAGATTCTCGACCGGTACGGTATCAGCCCCGAACTGGCGTGGGTCTCGGCGCTTCTCGCGGGGGTAATCGCCATCGCCGGTGCCGCGCTCGCGTTCACCGAGCGCGTGTACTGGGGGTTCCTCTGGCGGTACTTCTGGGGCCCGGTCCACGCCGACGCGGACGGTGCCGACTGCTACGTCTACCGGACCGACGAGGGAGAGATGGTCGGCCAGGGCGGCCCGAACGGCGGCCTGTTCGATGGCTGTACGGACGGTGCCTACGAGGCGACGGCGTTTGTCGCCGAACCCGGCTACACCGTCGTCTCGACGCTGGGGTACATCACCGTGCTCGTGTTCATGCTCGGCGGGGTCTACCTGCTGTTCCGGAACACCGATTTCAGCCCCTACAGGCAGTTTTTCGTCGCGCTGGTGCCGTTCATGCTCTTTGGCGGTGCCCTGCGCACCGTCGAGGATGCCTTCGTGGCCGCGCTCGACGCGAACACGACGCCGGCACTGGAGTTTCCCGCCAGCGCCCTGCTCATCAGCCCGTTTATCTACTTTACGGTGTTCGGCATCGCCACCACATCGTTTTTCCTCACCAAGTCACTCGAGCGGCGCGAACTGACAGACACCTACACCTACCCGCTCGGGGCAATCGGGGTCGGCGTGCTCGCAAGCACGGTGGGCTACCTGCTGTATCTCGCACAGACGACCGACTACATCGCGTTCGACCCGACGGTGGCGGGCACGATTCTCGGTCTGGCGACCGTTTCGGCGGTTGCTGTCTACATCGGTGCCGAGCGGTTCTGGCCGGTCGCGAACGCGGCCACAGGGGTCGTCGGACTGGTCGTCATCTGGGGCCACGCCGTCGACGGGTTCGCGAACGTGCTCGCAAACGACTGGACACAGGTGTGGAACCTCGGTGTCAGCTACAGCCCCAAACACCCGTTCAACGAGTTCATCATCGACACCACGGCCACGCTCCAGGGCGGCGACGAGATCGCGGGCGTCTACGTCGGCGAGGCCTGGCCGTTCGCGCTGGTCAAACTCGCGATTCCGCTGGTCATCGTTGCGCTGTTCGACGAGGAGTTCTTCGACGAGAGCCCCCGCTTTGCCATCATGTTGCTGGGCGCGATTATCGCGGTCGGTCTCGGGCCAGGGACCCGTGATATGCTCCGGTTTACCTTTGGTATCTGAGCGGTCAGTTTCTCGAATCCGCTACGTCCGGTCGGTGACGTGGTCGTAGGCGGCGGCGACGGGGTAGTTCCAGCCACGGCCGAGCGCCTTCTCCGTGATACGCAGCGGCGGCGGGGTCTGTCGGCGCTTGAACTCCGAGCGGGTAATCCGTCCGAGTGCCTCGTCGACCACCTCGTCCGCGTAGTCCTCGCGCAACCCGCTCCCGTCCCGGCCACCCTCGATGTACGCCTCGAGGACGGGGTCGAGTTGCTCGTAGGGTGGCAGGTCGTCGGCGTCGGTCTGGTCCTCCGCCAACTCCGCGGTCGGTGCCTTCTCGATGACCCCGGAAGGGATGACAGTCGACGAGGTGGCGTCGGCCGGCGGTGCCCGGTTGAGGGCCGCGGCGAGTTCGTAGACCAGCCACTTCTGGCAGTCCCCGAGCGGCGCGAGCGCGCCGACGGTGTCGCCGTACAGCGTGCAGTAGCCCACCGCCGCCTCGCTCTTGTTGTCCGGGGTCAACACCAGAGCGTCGCGCTCGTTTGCCAGCCCCATCAACACGTCGCCACGGACACGGGCCTGGAGGTTCTCGAACGCCACGCCGGTGAGCGAGACGGCGCTGTCGGCGACCGTCGCGTGAATCGCCTCGACCGCGTTCCCGACCGGAATCACGTCGAAGTTGATGCCGAGATTCTCCGCCACCGCCCGCGCGTCGGCGATGCTCTGCTCGCTGGTGACGGTGCTCGGCAGCGAGACGCCGTAGACACTGTCGGCCCCGAGCGCGTCGGCCGCGAGTGTGACCGCCACCGAGGAGTCGATGCCCCCCGAGAGCCCCACGACCGCCTCCTCGAACCCCGTCTTTGCGAAGTAATCGCCGATGCCCAGCGTGATTGCCTGCCGGGCCTGCCTGGCCGGGTCGCGGTCGAAGCGGGTGACTGTCTCGGCGGAGGTGTCCCCGAGCGGAACCCCCACGACCGCCGTCTCGGGTTCGAACCCGGCCAGGCGGTCGTGGATGGTGTCGCCGGCGACGAGCGAGTGTCCGTCGAAGACGAGTTCGTCGTTTCCGCCGACCTGGTTGGCGAACACTACCGGACTGCCGGTTTTTGCCGCGTGGTCGGTGAACCGTTGCTCCCGGCGGGCCGGCTTGTCCAGACTGAACGGACTCGCAGAGAGCGTCACCAGGAGGTCGGCACCCGCCGTTGCTGTCTCCGCCAGCGGGTCGATACCGTGCCGGCGCTGTCCGGTGACGACCGCGTCGTGCCAGGCATCCTCACACACTGTGAGTCCCACCTCGACACCGTCGACGGTCACCACCACCGGCCCCTCGCCGGGCCGAAAGTAGCGGTGTTCGTCGAACACGTCGTACGTTGGGAGTAGTCGCTTGTGGTACGTTTCGGCCTGTTCGCCGTCGCGCAGAAACACAGCCCCGTTGTGCAGCGGCGCACCGGTGTCGTGGGCGGTACGGACGGTCGCGCCGACGACGAGGGGCGGTCCGTCGGCGGTTCGCTCGGCGAGCGCGTCGAGCGCCGCCGCCTGCGCGTCGAGGAGTCCGGTCCGGTGGAGCAGGTCCCGGGGCGGATAGCCGACCAGCGCGAGTTCCGGCGCGACCACCAGTGAGGGGTCCGACGCGAGCGTGCGGTCGTACTCGCGGGCGATGCGTTCGGCGTTACCGGCGACATCGCCAACAACAGGGTTGTGCTGGACGATGCCGACGCGAAAACCTGAAGCCATCTGAGTACCTGCACTTGTGGTTTGGGGGTAATAAGCACTGACGTCCGGCGGCGAGGGTCAGGGCTGGCAGGTGTCCGCACCACAGAGCAGTCCCGGCGGCGGCGTGACCGAAGGCACAAGTGCTGTGGGACAGTCTCTCCGGACATGAAAGCGACGGCGACGGCCCACCCGATACAGGGCCTGGTGAAGTACCACGGAATGCGCGACGAACGCCTGCGGATGCCGTATCACGACTCGATAAGCGTCTGCACCGCGCCGAGCGAGACGACGACGACAGTCGCCTTCGACGACTCGCTGGACGGCGACCGGTACGTCGTCGACGGTGAGGCTGTCACGGGTCACGGAGCAGAGCGCATCCGGACAGTCGTCGACGAGGTCCGCGACCGGGCCAGTCTCGACGCCCCGGTGCGACTCGAGTCCGAGAACTCCTTTCCGACCAACGTCGGTCTGGGCTCCTCGGCCTCGGGGTTCGCGGCGGCCGCGCTGGCGCTCGTGGAGGCCGCGGGACTGGACCTTGACCACCCGACGGTGTCGACAATCGCCCGCCGGGGGTCGGCCTCGGCCGCACGGGCAGTCACCGGCGGGTTCTCGGACCTGGCGGCGGGGCTGACAGACGCGGACTGTCGCTCCGAGCGCATGGACGTCCCGCGGGCGTTCGAGGACGACCTCCGGGTCGTCGCCGGACTGGTCCCCTCCTACAAGGAGACAGACCAGGCCCACAGCGAGGCCGCCGACAGCCACATGTTCCAGGCCAGACTCGCCCACGTCCACGGCCAACTCGCACGGATGCGCGAGGCACTGCGTGCGGGCGCGTTCGAGCGCGCCTTCGAACTGGCCGAAAAGGACTCACTGTCGCTCGCCGCCACCACCATGACCGGACCCTCCGGCTGGGTCTACTGGCAGCCCCGCACTCTGGAGATATTCGAGACGGTCCGGGAGCTCCGCGAGCAGGGTGTGCCGGTGTATTTCTCCGTCGACACCGGGGCCAGTGTCTACGTGGACACGACCGCCGAGTACGCAGACCGCGTCGAGTCGGCCGTCGCCGACTGCGGCGTCGAGACACAGATCTGGCGGGTCGGGGGTCCGGCCCGTGTCGAGGCGGACGCGGCGCTGTTCTGAGCGACCGGCCGTGTCACGCGTCGTCGGGGACGTCGAACTCGACGAGTGTCAGGTCGCGGTCGAGCATGCAGTACTCGTGGGGCGGGTCGCCACGCACCTCGTCGATGCGGTAGCTCTCGTCGAACTCCGCCCCGGCGGGTTCGCAGTACTCGTGGCTGGGGCACTCGGTGTACGGACAGGGCCCCGGAAGCGAGACCTTGTTGCCGGCGAACGCGTCGTTCGCGAAGACGTTCGCGGTGACGGAGACTGGTTCGACCTCGACGGCGGTCACGCCGGTGTCGTGGACCGCACACTCGAGGGTGCTCGCGCCCTCGCGGACCGACGTGACGCGGTAGCGCTGGCCCTCGGTGAGATTCAGACACTGCTTGCGGTACGGGCAGCCCTCACACGCCTCCGACTCCCCCCGGTAGACGAACTCCTCGCCGGGTTCTGCCAGTCGCGTCCCGATGAGTGTCACCGTCGGCATACACCCGCTTGTCTCCGGCGAGAGATAAGTCTTGTAGCCGCCGGTCCGGGCGGATTGTTACCACCGAGAGAGAAGGCTTACAAGAAACGCAGTCGAACGTGCTGTCGATGACAGCGGCGGACGGCGGCGACAATGACCGTCCCGCCCGGGACGAGTCACGCACCGACGCCGACAGCGACGTCTCGACACAACCGCGCGGACCAGCCACAGGTCGAGACCGCGACACGAACACCGGCAGGGCGGGTGCGGACATCGACGCGGGAGGCCCGGACTGTGGGGCACCGGTCACAGACGGTGGCGAGGCAACGGCAGACGGTGGTGAGGTGACCGCCGAGAGCGGTGAGGTGAGTCCGGAGCGGCCCGGGTCCTCCTCGGAGGTCAGCGTGCCGGAGTCCGACGACCCCGGGTTCGAGGGGGCACCCGACGACGAGGAGATGCCGCTGACCGAGCACATCGAGGAGATGCTCGGCCGGTTCCTCGCCGTCGCGGCCGTGATGGGCGGTGTCGCGCTGCTCGTCTTTCCGGTTGCCGACAGCATCATCAACTTTCTGTGGTACTCGTTTCTGCCGGCCCCGGACGGGGGAATCAGCGAGTGTGGGACCGCGAGTACCGGTGCCTGCCCGCGCGTCTACAACCCGCTTGCCCTGCTGCTCGCGCGCCTGAAGGTGGCGTCACTGGCCGGTCTCATCGTCGCACTCCCCGTGTTCGTCTACCAGACCTACCTGTTCATGCGCCCCGGTCTGTACCCCAACGAGCGCCGGTACTACCTCGCGGCGGTGCCGACCAGTCTGGTGCTCGCGCTCGTCGGCGTGGCGTTTGCGTACTTTCTCATCCTGCCGGTCATCTTCGTTTACTTCCTGAACTACTCCGAGGGTGTCGCCGAGATCGCCTTCGCGCTCACCGAGACGTTCGACCTCATCATCCTGATGATGGGGCTGTTCGCGCTCATCTTCCAGATTCCACTGTTCATCATGCTCGCGATTATGATGGGCGTCACGACCCGCAAGTGGCTGGCTGACCGACGGCTCCTGTTCTGGTTCTCGTTTGGCGGTATCGCCTTTCTGTTCAGCCCCGACCCGACCGGGATGGCACCGCTGCTGGTCGCGCTGACGATGATTACGCTGTTCGAACTCACACTCGGACTGCTCCGCTGGACCGGTCGTTGACCGAAAAGGCAGTCGGACTGTTCGAACGCGTGTCGAGACCGCTCGCCTGGGGTGTCAGGACCACTCGCCAGACCGGTCAGTAACGAGTGTGCCGGTCAGTCGGTTCCGACGAGTTCCTCGCTCTCCTGGAGGTGCGCGAGCAGTGCCGGGTGGAGCGGCCCGTTCGAGCAGAGGATTTCGTTGCGGCCGTCGTCGTCGAAGGCGAGCTCGTAGGGGTCGCCGTGGCGGTCGGTGATGCGTGCGCCGGCCGCCCGCGCGATGACGATACCGGCAGCGACGTCCCACGGGTACGTGCCGTACTCCCAGCTCCCGTCGGCGCTCCCGCTCGCCAGGTAACAGAGGCTGAGTGCGGCAGACCCCAGCGCCCGGACCCCGCGTGTCTCCCCGTAGAAGTGTGTCAGGAAGTCGCCGTTCGGGTCCCAGCCCGACAGCAGCATGCTCTCCGCGAGTTCCTCGCGGTCGGTTGTGGTGATGGGTGTGTCTCCCTGGTAGGCATCGCCGCCGGCGACAGCGTGGAACAGTTCGTCTGTCTCGGGAACGTAGACGACGCCCATCACCGGTTCCTCGCCGTCGAGGAGTCCGATAGAGACCGAGTACTGTGGGTTGCCGTGCGCGAAGTTGCCGGTGCCGTCCAGCGGGTCCACCACCCAGGTGTAGGAACTGCTCCCCTCGCGGTACTCGGCCTCCTCGGAGAGGATGCCGTGGTCGGGGAACTCGTTCTCGATGACGGTGGTGATGATGCGGTTTGCCTGCTGGTCGGCCTCGGTGACGATGTCGGACTTGTCGGTTTTGAACGTGACATCCTCGACGCGGCCGTGAAGCTCACGGAGCGGTTCGCCGGCGCTCTCGGCGGCCTCACAGGCCACCTGTCGGGCGCGCTCGGCCGTCGTCGTGGCGTCGGTTGTCGGGTCGGGGCTCGAGCGCTCGGTGGAGAGCAGTTCCCGGGGGCCATCGCTCTCATCGCGCAGTCCCCAGCCGAGTTTGCTCGCCATCGCGGTCATGAACTGCTCGTCGTAGCTCGTCTGGACGACGTGGGCTCGCTCGCTCGCGCCCGTGACACGGACCACCGAGTCGCCGGCGAGCATCTTCTGGGCGCGTCCACCGTCGACGAGCAGACTCGCCTGCTCGCGTGCCACGACCTCGATCTCGGTATCGGCGGCGACCACGAGCGGTCTGACGCCGAGACTGTGGGTGTTCAGCGGGATGATCTGCAGCGTGTGGTTGTCCGCCGGCAGATGCACCGGGCCGCCCGCAGACAGCGAGATACCCGTCGACCCCGTCGGCGTCGACACCGCGATACCGTTGCCCTCGTACTGGCCGATGTACTCGCCGTCGGCGAACACGTCCAGCCGGGTCACCTTCCGGTCGAAGGGGTTCTCCGGCGGGACGTTCTCTATCATCACGTCGTTGATACCGGTGGCGTCGAGTCCGTTCGTGTCCACCTCCAGCATCTGTCTGCTGTCGACGGTGGCCCGTCCGCGCAGCACCTCGTCGAGCGCAGACAGCATATCGTCGACCTCGACCTGTGCCAGAAAGGAGAGCGTTCCGGCGTTCACCCCCAGCTGTGGAATCCCGCGGGGGGTGAACCGCTTGATACCTTCGAGAAACGTCCCGTCACCGCCGACTGTGAGTCCCAGCGTCGACGGTCCGGGGTCGTAGACGTCCTCGACATCCTCGTCGAGCGTAACCGCGGCGACCTCGATATCCCGCTTGGAAGCCCACTCCTCCAGTGATTCGAGCGGTTCCTCCGCGGAGGGGCTGAGTAGCGCGATGATTCGCTCGGTCGTCGCCAGTCGCCTGCCGTGCATTACATCGAACAACGGGGCGGAGTGGGTTTCAATGTTACCATACGAACGAAACTGTTGTACGTGTTTGTGTCGAACAGTGGGCATGGCAGTTATCGACATCGCACGAACCGAGGTCGAGACGACGACACCAGACACACCGGTCGCCGAGGTGGTTCGGAAGCTCCACAGAACGGCCGTCTCGGGGCTGGTCGTCGTCGATGGAAAGGAGCCGGTAGGCCTTGTCACCGGCCGGAACCTGACGATGGCGTTGCTCGACGACGACCTGAACGCCGAGACGACACCGGTCGAGGGGTTCGTCGACGGCGAGATACCGACTGTCCCCGCGGACGCCGGCATCTACGAGACACTGGAGACGCTCACCGAACGGGGGGCCCGGCGGGTCTTCGTCGTCGACGAGGGTGAACTCGCGGGGCTGGTCTCGATCAGTGACATTGTTCTGTTGCTGGGCACAGAGCTCCAGCAGGTCGCAAACGCAATCCGGAGCTCGTCGCCGGCTTTCCGGCGCGAGGGCGTGTACTACCGCGAATAAAGGAACGGGGCGTCGGACTGGCGACAGTCGAGGACAGGGAGTACCAGGCAGAGGTCGAGGTGGCGTTCGCACTCGAGGATTAGGTGCGGAAACTCTCGCCACAGCCACACTCGCTGACCACGTTGGGGTTCTCGACGTGGAACCCCTCGCCCTGGAGTCCCCCCTCGTAGGCGAGTCGCGAGCCCTCGATGTAGTTCATGCTCGCCGGGTCGACAAACACCCGCAGGTTGTGATGCTCCACGACGGTGTCGTCCTCCTCGGGTTCGTGGTCGAACCGCATCCCGTAGGACAGGCCGGCACAGCCACCCTGCTGGACGTACAGTCGGAGCCCCGCGATGTCGGTGTCGAGACCCTCGCCCTCCAGCAGAGAGAGCGCCTCCGCCGCCGCCTGTTCCGTGACGGAGATACCCGCCTGCCCTGTCGGGTCCTCGGTCGTGCTCATGGCTCACGGTACTAGCCGGAGTGTGTTAACCCTGACGCCACCGGCCGCCCAGACGCCGGTGTCATACGGTCGTTCGTGATTGTTTTCCTGGCCACGTCACAGATAGGTCTGTCAGGGCGTGACACACGCAATCTGTGTCACCAAGGCGATAAAGAGTCACGAACGACCGTACCAGTCCGTATGACTCACCCGAACGGGGGGTGCCTGCGGGCAGGGCCCGGGTTCGCGCGCGCAGACGACTGTAGGCTTCGGTCGGAACGAAAGGCGCTTTCGGGGGCAGTCCCGATGTGGACGTATGTTCACGGGCATCGTCGAGGAAACCGGCGAGGTGCGTGCCGTCGAGGTGAGCGAGGACGGCCGCCGGTTGCGCATCGGTACCAGCATCGAGGGACTCACGCGAGGACAGAGCATCAGCGTCAGCGGGGCGTGTCTCACCGTCGAAGACCACGACGAGGCGGGGTTCGAGGTGTTTCTCGCCAGCGAGACAATCGAGCGGACCTACATGGGGGAACTCGAGGCAGGCGACCTGGTCAACATCGAGCGGGCCCTGCCGGCCGACGGGCGCTTCGACGGCCACTTTGTCCAGGGCCACGTCGACGGCACCGCGGAGGTGGCGTCGGTCCGCCAGGTCGATGAGGACTGGCGGTTCGGGTTCGCGCTCCCGCCGGCGCTCGCACCGTACGTGGTCGAGAAGGGCTCTATCGCCGTCGACGGCATCAGTCTCACCGTTGCCTCCCTCGCCGATGACTCCTTCGAGGTTGCTATCGTGCCGGAGACGTACGAGGTGACCAGTCTCTCCACGAAGTCGGTCGGCGACCCGGTCCACCTCGAGGTGGACGTCGTCGCAAAGTACGTCGAGTCACTCGTCGACGGGTACAACAGCTAGACAACTGGGGGGTGGGTGCAGGCCGGGCCGGCCAACGCCCGGGGGTCCGGGGACACCCCTGTGGTTGTTCCCTGCCGAGATGGGGCAGTCCCGTGTGCTCGGGCTGGGGCACTCGACGGCCGAGGGTATGGTCGGTTCGGGCTCTCTCCGACGGCTCCGCCGCCGGGGCTCTCACTCGAAGGCGGCGAATCCGGTCAGGTCGTTGCCGAGAATCAGCGTGTGGATGTCGTGGGTCCCCTCGTAGGTGTAGACAGTCTCCATGTTGGCCATGTGGCGCATCGGCGAGTAGTCGAGCGTGATGCCGTTGCCCCCGAGCATCTCGCGTGCGACGCGGGCCTGGTCGCGCGCGGTCCGGACGTTGTTGCGCTTGGCCATCGACACCTGCTCGGGTCGCAGGTCGCC
>JAQCNG010000089.1 GCA_028275145.1 Halovenus sp.
TCGGAGATGGACCGTGACGTGCTGGAACAGGGCACCGCAACCGACGACCTGTACCACGGCAGCGGTCTCGGTCTGTGGCTGGTCTACTGGACCGTCAGACGGTCCGACGGGGTGGTCACCGTCAGCGACAGTGAGCCACGCGGGACGAGAGTAGACATAGCACTCCCGCGACACGCCTCCGAGAGCGCCTGGTGACCCGCCGGCCCGGCGAGACGGGACAGCCGACACGGGTCCGGCGTGTGACCTGCACGACTCAGAGCACGCGGGTCCGGTAGCCCGCCGCGGCAGTCTCGTCGGTGAGTCTGCTGGACTCCTCGGCGGCGTCCAGCAGTTCGGCGACAAAGGATTTCGGCACCTCGACCCCGATGAAGTCGTCTCCCTCGCGACCCGTCGTGAGCCGCGCCATCGTGCGGGCGGTGCCGTCGTCGTTGTAGATGCTTCCGACCTTCTGTCCGTCCCGGTAGAACCGGAGTGTGACGTCCGTTGGCTCCAGTTCGTCGAAACTGACCTCGAACACCATCTGGTCGTTCTCGATGCGCGCGAGCAGTCGCCCGTCGTGCTCTGTGATGACCGACTCCATACCGGGGCTCGGTGCCGAACCTGCCTGTCGGTTTCGGTTGTCGAACCGCGTGGAACCCGCATGTTTCTCGGGCCGTGTGGGACCCACATGTTTCTCGGGCCGTGTGGAACCCACATGTTTCTCGGGCCGTGTGGAACCCACATGTTTCTCGGGCCGTGTGGAACCCGCATGTTTCTCGGGCCGTGTGGAACCCGCATGTTTCTCGGGCCGTGTGGAACCCGCATGTTTCTCGGGCCGTGTGGAACCCGCATAGGTCAGACTCACGCGCACGCACGCGCGACGAATTTATACCCCCAGAGTGCGTAACTGTACCCAGATGAGAGACGGAGAGCGAGCAGACGACGGAGCCAAACCGTACACGCAGGTCGACCTCTCGGTGCTCGTCGTCGGGGCCGGGGCGGCCGGTGCCAGAACAGCAATCGAACTCGCCGAGCGCGGCATCGATGACGTGCTGGTGCTCGGAAAGCGCGACCACGGCGACGCGCACACGACGTGGGCTCGTGGCGGTATCAACGGCGCACTCGGGACACACGACCCCGAGGATAGCTGGGAGATACACGCCGCCGACACGCTCAACGAGGGGCACTTTCTGAACGACCCGGAGAAAGTCGAGGCGGTCACACAGCAGATGCCCGACAGACTGCGCGAACTCGACGATTGGGGGATGGACTTCTCCCGGACCGAGGACGGCGAACCCGACCAGCGCTTTTTCGGCGCGCAGTCGTTCCGCCGGACCGCCTTTGCGGGTGACTACACCGGCGAGGCACTGTTGAACACGCTCGTCGAGAAGGCACAGCAACACGAGATCCCCTACCGCGAGAACGTGATGGTGACGAAGCTGCTCTCGGACGGCGAGCGCAGCCACGGTGCGGTCGGCTTCGACATGGACAGCGGCGAGATGCTGCTGTTCAACGCCGGGGCGGTCGTGCTCGCGGCGGGCGGGCACGCGGCAGTCTACAGCAGACACACCTCCCGCGACGACGAGAACAACGGCGACGGGGCGGCGCTGGCCCACGACGCCGGGGCCGAGTTGATGGACATGGAGTTCGTCCAGTTTCACCCGACAGGGATGGCCGTCGACGAGAGCGACCCCGACTGGGAGCCCTGGAGCGGTCGACTCGTCACCGAGGCGGTCCGGGGCGAGGGTGGCCGACTCTACAACTCGGAGGGCGAGCGGTTCATGGAGCGGTACTCACCCGACCAGATGGAACTCGACGCCCGGGATATCGTCGCCCGCGCAATCGCACAGGAGATCGCCGAGGGGCGGGGCACCGAGAACGGTGGCGTCTATCTGGACATCTCCCACCGCGACCGGACGTTCATCGAGGAGCGGCTCCCCCGGATGTACGAGCGGTTCTCGGAGTTGGGCGTCGACATGTCCGAGGAGGCAGTCGAGGTGGCACCGACCTCTCACTACGGGATGGGCGGGGTGCGCGTCGACGGGGACGGCGAGACCAGCGTCGACGGTCTCTACGCGATCGGCGAGACGATGGCCGGCGTCCACGGGGCGAACCGACTCGGCGGGAACTCGCTCGCCGAGACTGTCGCCTACGGCGTCGTCACCGGGGAGGCGGTCGCCGAGCGCGTCGACGGTCCGGGGACGGTTCCGGACGAGGTTCGCACGGCTATCGCGGAGCCACACCTGCGGGGCCTCCAGGCGACCGCCAACCGCGACGGCGAGTACGAACCCGAGACGCTGATGGCCGAACTGCGGGGGCTCATGTGGGAGCACGCGGGCATTCTCCGCGACGAGGAGTCGCTCCAGGCGGGACTGGACAGACTCGACGCCGTTCGCCGGAAGGCAGAGCGGATGACCGTCGGCAGTATGCAAAGTCGCTCGTTCGAGTTCGCGCTCGACCTGGGGTTCATGCTGACCGTCTCGGAGGCGATTCTCCGGGGTGCGCTCGAGCGCACCGAGTCACGCGGCGCACACTACCGCACGGACTACACCGACAAAAGCGAGCGCTGGCAGCGCAACATCTGCATCGAGCGGGCCGACCTCGGGGGGATGGAGCTGTCGACCGAACCGGTCGGTGAGCCGAGCGAGGCCGTTCGGGTCGCGCTCGACGAGGGTCACGAACTGGATTACCACCAACTCGAGTGAGCGCTCACTCGTCGTCGGCGAGGTCGATGACGTTCTCGCGGCCGATTCTGAGTTTCTCGACCGCCCCCTCCTCGGCCATATCCGAGAGCACACGGGAGGTTTTGGAGGGGGACCAGCCGAGTTCGTCGGCGAGTTCTGACTGGCGCATCCGGCCGTCCTCGGCTTTTAGTGCCGCGAGCATCCGGTCCTCGTCGGTTGCCAGGTCGGGCATCTCGTCCGGGTCGGTCGCCGCCTCCGCGCCGCCGGCCGCCCCGGCACCCTCGACCGCGCCGTCGGAGGGGGGCGTGTCGTCGGGGTCGGGATGCTGGCGGCGGCGGTGGAGATAGAACGCACCCACACCGACCAGAACCGCGATGCCGGCGGTACCGAACAGAGCAGTCCCGACAGAGAGCCCGCCGCCCGAGCCGTCGTCCTCCGGTCCCTCGGTTGCCTCGACAGTGGTGTCACCCGGTGTGTCGTCGGTGGTGCCGTCGGGCGAGTCGTCCGTCGTGTCTCCCGGGTCGTCGTCCTGAGAGTCTGCCGGGGCGAACGTCGCGGACGGGCGACGGTCAGCAAAGGAGACAGGACCGTTCCACCGCAGTTCGC
>JAQCNG010000093.1 GCA_028275145.1 Halovenus sp.
GGAGTAGGGGCGACACTCCACGCCCGAGGCTGAGCGCCAGGCAAAACAGCCATCCGTCCGGGCGCCGAGACATCGGGCATGGCCGAGCGCCGGGATGCGGTGGTAAGCGGGTTGCTCGCGGCGGGACTCGGTGTGGTCACCACGCTCGCTCTCTCGGCTCTCGTGGCGCCGCCGCTCGCGCTCCCGGTGATGGCGGCGGTCATCGCCGTCGCGACGTTCCTGGTCGGCGCGTACGCAAACTACGCGGTCGACCAGGCGGAGTGACATCTCACAGGCGCGAACTTGGACAGTGATTTAACGTGGCTCTCCCAACAACAGGTATGGAACCGAAGGTGCTCATCATGGGTCCGCCCGGCGCGGGAAAGGGAACCCAGAGTACACGCATCGCCGAGGAGTACGGTCTCGAACACATCACGACGGGCGATGCACTCCGCTCGAACAAGGAGATGGACATCAGCCACCTGGATGCGGAGTACGACACACCGGGTGAGTTCATGGACGCGGGTGACCTCGTGCCCGACGCGGTGGTCGACGCGATCGTGGCGGAGGCGCTCGACTCGGCCGGCGGGTTCGTGCTGGACGGCTACCCGCGCAACCCCGACCAGGCCGAGGCACTCGACGGGATGACCGACCTCGACGTGGTGCTCGCACTGAACGTGAGTCGGGCGGAACTCATCGACCGACTCACCGGACGCCGTGTCGACCCCGAGACGGGCGAGAACTACCACGTCGAGTTCGACGTGCCCGACGACGACGCGGTGCGCGAGCGTCTCGTCCAGCGCGAGGACGACACCCGCGAGGCCGTCGAGAACCGACTCGACGTGTTCGAGGCCGAAACCGAACCGGCCATCCAGCAGTACCACGACCACGAGGGGTACGTCGAAATCGACGGTGAGCAGTCACCCGACGCGGTCTGGAGCGACATCGACGCGGCAATCCGCGGCAAAGTCGAAGGTTCTTAACGCTCCGTTCTCGTAGTGTGTAGCGATGCCACGCACAGGGAAGAAAGTCGACGAACTCGCCGAGGAAGGCGAGCACATGACCGACGCACTCTCGCAGGTGCTCGGCGTCGCCGACGACAAGGGCGTCGTCACGTGGGGTGATGTCAGCGACGACATCTCCTCGGGCGAGTGGGGCCGACTCATCGAGAAGGGTCTGCTCGTCGATGTCGACGGTGAGGGGTTCGTGGTCGACGACCCCGAGGGCGTGCGCGACGCACTCGACGAGGCAGACCCGGAGAGCGAGGAGAGTTCGAGCGCGTGGACAGTCTACGACAAGATGGCGCTGCTCGCCATCGTCGGACTGTTCGTTGGGTACGCGTTCTCCGGGGTCCGGGCCTCTATCGCCGGCGTCCTCGACGTCTTTCTGGGCCCACTCGAGGCCACGATGCCGTTCTACGTGGTCATTCTGGTGCTCGCCACTGTCACCGGCGTGTTCTCGGCTATCATCCAGGACAACCTGATGAACACCGAGATGATGAGCGACTACAAGGAAAAGACAAACAACCTCAAGGAGCGCCGGGAGGCGGCAAAGGAGCGCGGTGACGAGGAGGAACTCGAAAAAATCCAGGAGGAACAGGTCGAGATGATGACCGAGAACCTCGGGATGCTCCAGGCGCAGTTCCGCCCGATGATCTGGATTATGCTCTTTACGATTCCGGTGTTCCTGTGGATGTTCTGGGTCGTGCGTGACCTCGGTGTCACGGTCCAGGAGACGGTCATCGTGATGCCGTTTTTCGGCGAGATGTCCAACTGGCAGGCCGGCGCAGTCGGACCGATCGAGGTCTGGATTGTCTGGTACTTTATGTGTTCGCTGGTGTTCACCCAGCTCATCCGGAAGTCACTGAACGTCCGCACCTCTCCGTCGGGTTGAGCGCGGCCGTTCGAACCCGACACGACCCCGCCGGGCGTTCGGTCCGGGGCCGATAACCCGGCCAGGTCTGTGTTCATCAGTCACAGACCGCAGGTGGAACAACTGGAGCAACCGGCGCCCCGGAGGCGAGACGCGAATAGCAATGGTAACCTCTTTTGTGCTCACACACGCAGTAACGGTATGTTGATAACGGTCTCGGGCCCGGCAGGAAGCGGAAAGAGCACGCTCGCGGCGTCGCTGGCGGAGCAACTCGATATCGAACACGTCTCCGGGGGCGACGTGTTCCGCGAACTGGCGAGCGAGCGGGGACTCACGCCGCTGGAACTAAATCGTCAGGCCGAGACGGACGACAGTATCGACCGTGACCTCGACCGGCGACTCAGAGCGGTCGCGCGCGAGCGTGACGCGCTCGTGCTGGAGTCGCGCCTGGCGGGCTGGATGGCCGGCGACCACGCCGACGTCCGACTCTGGCTCGATGCACCGCTGTCGGTGCGGGCCGAGCGCATCGCTGACCGCGAGCAAAAGACAGTCCAGACCGCACGCGAGGAGACGGAGGCCCGCGCCCAGAGCGAGGCGCTGCGCTACCGCGAGTACTACGACATCGACATCGACGACCTGAGCATCTACGACCTGGTGGTCAACACCGCACGGTGGTCACCGGCGGGGGTTCGCGAACTCGTGCTCACGGCAGTCGACTCCTACCACGCGGACGCCGACGAGGGCAAACACCCGGTGACCGACGTCTCCGACGAGTTCTGACGATGCGGGCTCCCCCCTCGCAGCGGTCACCGGCGGACCTGCTCACGTTCGGGGTGCTCAACCTCGACAAGCCACCCGGCCCCTCCGCCCACCAGGTCGCCGAGTGGGTCCGGGAGTTCACCGCCGACGCACTCGCCGACACGGGGGAAACTCGCACAGTCGACCGCGTCGCACACGCGGGCACGCTCGACCCGAAGGTGACCGGGTCGCTGCCGATGTTGCTGGGTGACGCCGCCCGCCTCGCCCGCGTGTTCGACGACGCGACAAAGGAGTACGTGGCGGTGCTGGAACTCCACGGGCCCGCACCCGCGGACTTCGAGTCTGTCGTCGCCGAGTTCGAGGGGGAACTGTACCAGCGCCCGCCACGCAAGAGCGCGGTGCGGCGACGCCGGCGTGTCCGCGAGGTGTACGACCTCGAGGTGCTGGAACGGGCCGAGCGTCACGCACTCCTGCGGGTGCGCTGTGAGTCGGGCACCTACATCCGGAAACTGTGTCACGATATCGGCCTGGCGCTCGGCACCGGCGCGCAGATGGGTGACCTCCGGCGGACCGGCACCGCCGGCTTCGACGACACCGGTCTCGTCAAGATGGAGACGTTCGTCGACGCGCTGGCGTTCTGGGCCGAGGACGACCCCGGCCCGCTCCGCGAGGTGGTCGACCCCGCCGAGCGGGTGCTCGTCGGCCTGCCCCGGGTGACTATCGCGCCGAGTGCCGCCCGCGAGGTGGCCGAGGGCGCACCCGTCTACGCGCCGGGTGTGCTCGGCGCTCGGCCGGCCCCGGCCGAGGCCCCCGGTGAGGTGGTCGATGTGGACGACGAATCCGAGAACGGAGCCGTTGCTGTCGAGGAGCAACTGGTGGCCTGCTACACGCCCGACGGGGCCGCGGTCTGTCTCGGGCGTCTCGTCGACGACCCGGACAACGAGGCCGGCACTGTTGTCGAGCTAGAGCGGGTGCTGGTTTGAGTTCGGCCGGTTCGAGGAATGTCCTCAGCTTCGGTCCCACACCGGCTCGACACAGCGTCACTCGATGTGGCCTTCGCGGCGCAACTGGTCGGCGTCGGCGCTCTCGTAGCGCCACTCGATGTTTGCCTTCTCGTCCTGCCAGTCCCACGGCTCGACGATGACCACGTCGCCCTCCTCGATCCACACCCGGTATTTCATGCGGCCAGGGATGCGACCCATCCGTGTCTCGCCGTCCTCACAGCGCACACGCACGTGGTTCCCACCGTCGTGATGTGTGACTACACCGAAAAGTTGGTTATCGTCTGGCATCCGGAGTCCCCGGTGCCCTGAATCATCGCTCACACTCCCGTTATGTGTTTTGGCTACTAAAGCAACGCGAAAGGAATGCCAGCACGGCGCACGGATTCGTGAGGAACAGTTTTCTCTGGGCTGTGAGCTGGTGGGGCGCTTTCGGAGGGGTCCTACCTGTAACAGCGCGAGAGTCCCGCCCTTCCCGTGAGGTGAGAGTGTTCCGACCGCAAGTCGGAACCGAGCGCCGAACAGGGCGGGCGTGAAGCGCGTAAGCTCCGTTAAGAAACCGCCACTTCACTGCTGGTCTTGAGTCTCCAACGCTTCCAGACCTGCTTCTAACACTTCTGCATAGGCTTCCGAGAGATTCATCTCGTTCGCTTCTGCGTAGTCTTTGATTCGTCCGTGGATTGCCCATTCAATGTCGATGTTTGGCCTCATCGGTAGACTTATTAGACATGAAGACTCATTATACTTTGGATGAAGCGTACCAACACGTTCGCCGTGCGACCGCTCACCGACGACGATGAGCAAGTGCTACGGGACCTGTTGGACGCTTCTGCCGCTCTCTGGAACGAAGTCAACTACGAACGCCTCATGCGGTACAACGAGGAGGACGGCTTCGAGGGCGAGGACGTGTGGGATGCCGATACAGGCCGACTCGAAGGCCGATACAAAGGCGTTCTCGGTGCGTCCACTGCCCAACAGGTGATACGGAAGAACAGCGAAGCGTGGCGCGGGTTCTTCCGCCTGAAAGACCAGTACCACGACGAGTCGAACACGTCGGTTACGGAACACCCAGAACCGCCGGGATTCCGCGGCAACGAGGACGATGGGCGACAACTCAAGACCGTCATTCGCAACACGTCGTACACCGTTGAATGGGGCGACCGCTCTCGGCTTGAGATACTGGTCGGGAGAGAACTGAAAGACCGATACGACCACACCGGACGGCTCCGACTGGAAATCGCAGGCGACCCGACGTGGCACAACTACGAGAAACAGGGTCGGTTGGACCTGTGGTACGACGAGACAGACAGCATCTTCCGAGCTTCGCAACCCGTGACTGTTTCTGACGAGACACGGGACACTCCACTGGCCGACGAGAAGGCCGCTCTGGACATTGGTGCCAACAATCTCGTCGCCTGTACCACCACGACCGGCGAGCAATACCTGTACGAAGGCCGCGAGTTGTTCCAGCGGTTCCGTGAGACGACGCGAGAAATCGCCCGGTTGCAGTCCAAACTACGGGAAGGCCGATACAGTAGCGAGCGTATCCGACGGTTGTACCGGAAACGGACCCGTCGCCGTGCCCACGCTCAAGAAGCCCTGTGTCGTGACCTGCTGGAACGGCTGTACGCCGAGGGGGTGGACACGGTGTATATCGGCGGCTTGACCGACGTACTCGAAACGCACTGGTCGGTTGAAACCAACGCCAAGACCCACAACTTCTGGGCGTTCAAGCAATTCACCGAGCGACTGGCGTGTACCGCCGAGGAATACGGCATCTCGGTCGAAGTCCGGTCGGAAGCGTGGACCAGCCAAGAGTGTCCCCAGTGTGGGTCGACAGACCGAACGACGCGGCATCAGGACACGCTCACCTGTCCGTGCGGGTTCGAGGGCCACGCCGACCTTACGGCGTCAGAAACGTTCCTGAGACGGCACACAGAGAAAGCAGTCAGGCCGATGGCACGGCCCGTGCGGTTCGAGTGGGACGACCACAACTGGTCAGAGTTACCACAC
>JAQCNG010000096.1 GCA_028275145.1 Halovenus sp.
GCGGGACGGTCACAGCCCCGGAGGACCCTGTCACCGGGCCGGTGTCGGGAGACGAGGCGGTCCTCGCTGGCTGGGTGATCCGGGAGTGGTGCAGCACGAACAGCAGATACTGGATGACAAAGGCTCGCGGTATCGAGGCCGGCGCTATCTACCTCGACGGGTCCGGAGGAACACTCGCGCTCCCGGACATAGACGGGCGTGAACAGACAGGAACGGGAACGCGTCTGGCCGGCGTCGGGGACCCCAACGTCGAGGGAATCGAACTGAACGATACCATCCTCGAGAGTACCGCGTTCGACACCGACACAGAGATTCCAACAGACGAGTCACCCCCGTCGCGGTTCACCGCGCTGGAGGGGAGTGTCGGCCTCGACCCACCGGTGAACAACGGGCTGCTCGACCTCCGCCGTGCCGACGGCACGCGAAACTACCGGGAACTGACTGTCGATGCCGGTGACACGCTCACGGTGCGTGGCAGGGTCGACACCCCGGACCAGCCGGGAGCTATCTCGGCGCTCTCACCGCCCGACGACCGAAAGCTGTTCGTGACCGCTCTCTCCCCCGACGAACTCGTTCGCCGCTACCGGTGGAGTTACTGGAAGTCCTTTTACGGGACTCTCCTCGTGACGATACTGCCCGGTCTGTTCGCCGGTGCCATCGTGTACGCGTGACTACTGTGCGGTGTGGGTAGCTTACCCGTAGAACGCCTGGTGAATCTGTCGGCCCTCCTCGTTCAGTACGGGTCCGACCACAGCGGTGACTCCGTCCAGAATCGTCTCCGAACGGACCGGTGGCTCACCCCCACTGAACTCGGTGAGTTCGGCGCTGCTGACGCTGTAGACGACCCGTCCGAACCTGGCCGAGGACATCCCGCTTGCACACATCGGGCACGGCTCCGTGCTCGTGTACATCACCGTCTCGGCGCGTTCGGCCGGTGTGAGTGTCTCGCAGGCGCGATAGGCCAGATGCAACTCCGGATGTCGCCGGATGTCCGCCTCCGAGTTGACACGGTTCGACTCGGCCATGACCACCGAGTCGTCACGGACGAGCACGCTGCCGTACGGTTTGTCACCGCGCCCGACAGCCTCACGGGCGAGTTCGAACGCAGTCCGCATGTGCGATTCGTGGTCGAACTCGTCGAAAGCCAGGTCAGTCACAGTTGTAGTTGCCAGACGGTGGTCCCGGCGGACGCAAGTTCCTCGTGGTCTGCGGCCGCGACGATCACCTGGTTGGAGCCCGGGTCGATATCGAGTGTCGCCTCGAACTGGCCGTCCTCGGTCGACAGGAACGCGCTGTCGGCGGGCGTCTTGACCGCCACACAGACCCCGGTTGTCTCGCCCGAGACCAGCAACTCGTTGCCGCGGAACTGTGTGTCGACCCGGAGTGCCGGGCTCTGGTCCGGCCGGTGGACGCCCCGTTCCCGGTAGCGCTCGTGGACGAACGTGGGTGTCTCGACGGGTTCACCGGCATCGATGCCGTGGGCGAGTCGGATGTACTGGGCCATCGACCACGCGAGCGGCGTCGCCGAACCGGTGCCCTCCGCGAACTCCCAGCCGTAGTCGGTGCTGTGTTTGCGGTCCCAGATCTGCTCCGGGAGCATCCGGCCGGAGTTCGCGAGCCCCTGGAACGTCCGGAGACAGTCCTCCGGCGGGAGCGTCGGGTCGTTACGGTGGAGTTCGTACTCCCCGCGCTCCCCGGTGAGCAACGGCCAGAGTCGGCCGTTCCCGTGGTGCTCGACCGCCCACGGCGCACCCGGGTCGCCCGTGCTGCGCTCGCCGTAGCCGTCCCCGTTGTACCGGTAGAAGGCGGCCGCCGAACCCACGTCGACGCGGATGGTGTCGTCCACCTCGCTGACCGAGTTGCGAATCGCCTCGTCGGTGGCCGGCTTGATGCCCAACCGGACGAGTTCGAGAAAGCCCCCGTCGATTATCTCGCGCTCGTCGAGCGTCGGGCCGTTGTTCGCCAGCGTCCGGAGGTGTCCGGCGTCCGGTTCACCGTTTCTCGCAACCCGAACGTAGTAGGGCGTGTTCGTGTGGACATCCGTTCCGGTCGTGGTGGTCGTCCAGGTTTCGACGTTGTTCACCCAGTGGTCGGCGAGCGAGAGCCAGATCAGCGCGTCGTCTCTGTGTCCTGCGTCGATTGCCAGCTTTCCGGCGCACGCGAGCCCTGCAATCTCGGCGGCAATCGACGACGGTGACGACCCGGACTCCTCCTCCCACCGTTCCTGTGCGGTCTCCGGCCCGTTGTACGCGACGTAGTCGGCCGACCGCCGGACGTTCCGGTAACTGTACCCCACGTCGTCGAATTCGAGACCGGCCTCCGCGAGGTGGTAGGCCATCACCTGCGGGAACGAGATGTTGTCCATCTGTTCGCCACCCCAGCGGGTCGTGCCGTTCACGTAGGTGTTCTGTGGGATGAACCCCGTCTCGTCCTGCTGGAACTCGTAGATGTACTCGAGTTGGCTGGCAGCGGTATCGATGTCACCGACGATGTCGAAGACGGTGAACACCTGGTAGAGGTCCCGCGACCAGACAAAGTTGTAGCCGTAGCCCTTTTGATCCGTGACGTCGACAGCCACACCCCACGGAACCGACGGGGACGCGATGGACGCCCCGGCGTAGGTTTTGTCTTCGACTGCGAGCAGTGTCATCAGCGCGTACCGGTACTGGTTCGCCAGGTCCTGGTCGTCGGCCACCGCCTCCGGAAGAGATTTGTCCGCCAGAAACTCCCGCCAGGAGTCGGTGTAGGCCTCCTCGACAGTCTCGTACCCGCGTTCGAGCGCCCCGTCTGCCTCGCCCACCGCCGCGGCAGTGTCCGCTCGCCTGGCGAAACCGAGCGCCACCTCCTCGCTCAGACGGGTCCCGGTTCCCATCCGTCCGACGAGTACGACGTTCTCGCCGTCGATAGACGAGACGGGGTCGGGGAGTTTCCCGTCGGTGTACAGCGAGTCGAGACGGTCACCGCCGCCAACTCCGACCGTCGCCCAGTCGAAGCGGTTGGCCGCGACCAGCGCAACCGCAATCGAGTAGGCCTCGCCGTTCTCGTCGACGAGGAGGGTGTCGTCTGCCTCGCCGGTGTACCCCTGTGGACTGCGGGCCAGGAGGTGATAGTTGCCCCAGTCGCCGTGGGTGAGTCCACGGTCCCGCTGTGTGTCGCTGGTGAGCGCGATGTCCGCGGCGGCGAACACGTCGTAGCGTTTCTCGTCCTCGGCCACGAACTCGGCCGAGGCGACAATCGCGTCGTGGTTGGGGTCGCTCGCGTAGTCGACGGTCAGCGTCCACCTGTGGCCGCGGCCGTCACCGGTCTCTCTGAACACGTGCCGAAACAGGAGCGCCTCGTCGTCGATTGGTTCGACCCGTCGCTCGATTGTGTCACCGTTTGTCCGGGTCTCCTCGTGGGTCCGGGCGGCGTAGTCTGTGTCGTCGACACACCTGACCAGAAAGTCAAGCGTCCGCAGGTTCATCACGTCGACCCGCGGGTACCTGGCCTCGGTCAGTGCGCCGTCGGTGAGCGTGAACCAGACCCGGGAGGGGTCCTGGCTGTCGTGGTCGGCGACGGTCCCGACACCGTACTTCTCACCGGTCGTCCAGGTTTGCTGCTCGCCCGGCCCGTTTATATCCGAGGAGGTCGTCGGCAGGGCGTTCAGGTCGTCGAGCACCGCCGTCGCGTGGAGGCGGAGTCCGTGTGACCAGCCCAGCGGCGTCGCGCTGTCGAGACTGCCGTCGTCGAAACTCTGCTCTGCGAGGTAACCGGCCCCGCTCGTCAGCGGCCCGTTGCTCGCGACCAGTTCGTAGAGGTCACTCCCGCGGTCCAGATACGCCGTCCCGTTTCGACCCCGGTCGTTCAGGATACTCCCCGTGCGGGCGGCGGCAATCGCCCCCATCGCGGTCGTCACGGACCAGATTTTCTCCTCGGCCTGTTGGTTGCTCCGCCAGTAGTCCTCCTCGTACCGCATCAGTCCCGCAACCGAACTCTCGGAGGGGTTCCGGAACAGCGTGTCCAGTGTCGTGCTTATGTGGTCGGCGAGACGGTCGACCTGCCGCGTCGAGAGTGTCCGCTCCTGGAGTGCGTCGTACGCCTGGAACGCACGGGCGAGTATCAGCGCGGCCCCGTCGATACGGTCGTCTCGCGACCCGTCCCCCTGCTCCAGTTTCGTCACGTACGCCCCGCGTTCCTCGTCCCAGAGGTTCTGTAACCCCTCCATGACCTGTGTCGCACCCTCGAGACTCCGCTGACGGAGCGACGCGCTCACCGGTGCACGGGCCACCGCCGCGAACGCGTCGACGCAGGTCCCGGCGGTGTGTGCAAACTGGCCGACGTCGTCCTCCCAGACGTTCTGACACGGCGCTGGCAGATTGTTTGCGGCGATGTCTGCGGTGAGTGAGTCCACCGCTCTGGCAACCGTGTTCGTTATCTCGTCTGTCAGGTGCTGGTTGAGTTCGTCCCGGTGTGTCTCCAGTAGCGTCGCCAGAAACGCCGTGACAGCGGCCGTCTGGTCGGCCTGGTACTCCGTGGAGTCGTCGCCGCGCTCGACAGTCGCGTTTGCCCAACCCGGGGCGAGTGACCCATCGGTCGCCCAGACCCGGTGGGGCCAGGTCCCGTCGGGGAGCTGGCGCTCACAGAGAAATCGCGCGCTGTCGAACAGGCTGTCCGTCGTCTCGATATCGAGGTGGTCACCGGCCGCGAGCAGGTGCCGCGAGACGGTTGCCTCGTCGCGAAACCAGACGTAGCCGTACCCCCCAGAGTGGGCGTAGAAGGGGTCGAACTCGGGCGCGGCGATCCGCCCGCCGGTCGGTGACGACAGCAGGTCGATTACGCGCAGGTCTGTCCGGACCATCGCAGACCGCGGTGCCGACTCCGAAACGTCGAAACTGGAGCGGTCACGCGCCGCCTGGCGCAGGTCCTCGGCGCGCTCGTGGGAGCGGGCGCAGGCAGCCAGGTTCGACAGCGCCGTCTCCCGGTCGGTCTCACCGTGGTTCGAGAGTTGACTGACCAGCGTCGTACTGGTGTTCCGGCCGGTGCTGTCCAGCGGTGCTGTCACGAGGAGGTCACCGGTGAGTCGGGTCCGGTCGTGGTGCTCTGTTGGTTCCCGCCGCGGGAACGACACCGGCGCGTCGGCCAGAATCTCCTCGAACCGCTCGGGTCGTTGTCCGTGAACCGAGTCCAGCCCCGTCGAGGCGGTGAGATAGTCGTGCTCCCGTCTGTGGTACACCTCGAGCACCGACGCCCCGTCCGGTCCACCGTCCTCGTGGACGAGCGTTCCGACCCGGCGTTCCTCTCCCTCGGGTGCCATCGTCGCGAAACAGACCAGTTTCGCCCCACGGGGAACCGCCCCGCGCAACACGACGTGTGTCACGTGGGCCCGCCCCAGTGTCAGGTCGTACTGGTGGACGGTGAACGACCCCGCGCTGTACTCGGTTTCGACCAACCGTGTCTCGCGGTAGTAGTGCTGTCTGATGGTGTCCATCTCGCTGAACCACCAGGTCTCGTCCCCGGTCAGGACTCCCAGACGTGACCGGTCGATCCCGTACATCCCCGAGAGCGGCGCGGAGTAATCACGGATACTACCGTCGGTTCCAACGTGTACCAGCCGGTCGCTGTGCCCTGAAAAGGATCCGGATGTCGTTCTTGCCTCCTCCGGAAAGCGCTCGTGACGGGCCCGCTTGAAATCGTTGAGCGCCGTGGTAAGTCGCATACACACAGAAACGGAGTTTCGTATATAAACCTCCCCGTTCCGGAAAGCGATACTGTTCCATTGATAGTTCGAGCGGTGGTTCCGCTCCCGTCTGCCGGTCTGTGGCCGTGTCGTCTGCCGGCAGTGTGGCGGAGTCGAGTTCGTGGGCGCGCTACCGGTCACCTGTCGGGGTTGTGACGGGCAACCGACTCCGTCGCGGAGACGATAGCGACGCTGTCGACAGTGAGCGTCGACCCGGAACCGTCGTCGACACCAACCGAACCCCCGGTGAGGTGGTCGGCCGTCTCGGCGCCAGGAACACGGACTGTCGCCGGGTCGGCGTCGAAGTTCAGGACGGTAATCACGGACGCCTCGCCGGTCGTCAGCTCGTACGCGGTCACACGGTCCGCCACGCCGTCGCGCACCTCGTACTCGATTCGGGCCGCAGTCGAAGCGCTCGACAGGGCCGGATGCTCACGACGGACCCGTGCGAGTCGTCGGACGTGGTCCCGGAGTGACTCGTGGGCGTGCTCCCAGGCGAGGTCGTCGCGCCGGCCGCGCTGGCCGAACTCCTGGCCGGCGTAGACCATCGGTGCGCCCGGGAGTGTGAACACCGCCCCCAGTGCTGCCTCGGCGGCGTCCCGGCCACACTCGGCAACGTACCGGTCCTCGTCGTGGTTCTCGCTGTAGAGCATGAACCCCGCGTGGTCGGGGAACCCGGTCTCGACCCGGTCGTCGACCGCCGACAGCAGTGTGCTGGCGTCCTGTCCCTTGCCGATCTGCCGGAGTGTGAAGTAGGTCGTCGAATCGAAGTGCACGTCGAACAGTCCGGCCTGGAAATCCGGAACGTACGGGATTGTCTCGTCGAGCAACAGGAACTCCTCGTCGCGTTTCCTGCACCGGTCGTGGAGTTCCCGCCAGAAACTGTTTGGCACTGCCCAGGCCATATCACACCGGAACCCGTCGACCAGTCCCACCCACTCGTCGAAGGCATCGAGCAAGTGTCGTCTGACCTGAAGGTTATCGAAGTTGAAATTCGCGATGTGTTCCCACTCGAAGTACGTCTCGGGTTCCGTCTCGGTTCGCCACTCGTACCAGTCGCGGTACTCGCTGTCGGGGTTCCCGACGGCGTCCTGAAAGAACGGGTGTGTCCGTGCGGAGTGGTTACAGACAACGTCGAACAGCACCCGCATACCGCGGTCGTGGGCCGCCTCGACGAGTTGTTCGTACTGCTCCCGGGTGCCCAGGTCCGACGCGACCGAGAAAAAGTCCGTGATGTTGTACCCGTGTGGCGCGTGGTCGTTCTCGAGAATCGGTGTCAACCAGAGAACGTCCACACCCAGCGATTCGATGTAGTCGAGTCGGTCGTGTATCGCCTCGAACGGTGCGTCGTCGGTGTTACCCCCGAACGAGCGGACGTAGATCTCGTAGATAAACGCGTCGGTGGCCCACTCCGGCGGGTCGTACAGCCGCGATGCGGTAATCTCCGGTGTGTCACCCCGGGTGTCGGGGTCGCTGTCCCTGGTGAACGCGACGGCGTCCGGGACGCTGTACCCGTGTCCCCCGACCGCGACGGCGTAGACGCGGGTCAGGTCAGGGAGGGCGTCGACCGGAATCTGGAGCTCCCGCTCGCCCGCACTCACCACGGTCCGGTCGACGTCGTCGCGGTCGTCGATCAGAAACGTCACCGCGAGGTCGGCGGGCGTCTCGGTTCCATCCGGGTGTGTCTGGGGGTTCGCCCTGACGACGACCTGGTCGTCCTCCACAGCGGGTTCGAGACTGAGTCGTGGCCGTCCACCGCCGTCGCCGGAGCGCTCGACGGTCTGGTCGGTCTGCTCGCCGCTGACGCCGCCGGTGTCGCTGGCGCGCACCGCGAGTGGGCGGTCGCTGGACATCGCGCGGACTGTGAGCGTGTGCTCTCCGTCGGGTGCCGAGAGTGTCGTTACGTACGTCCCCGGCACGTCGGGGACAAACTGTTCGACCGGGTCGTCGCCGAGCGTCGCCGTCGACTCCTCGGGCGCGGTTGCTAGCCCCCAGGTGTAGGTCCCGTCGGGGTCCGGGTCCCGGGGGGCGAGTTCGACTGACTCCCCAACTTCGACGAACTGCGGTGGTCCAGGGTGGTTCATATATGCGATGGCGGATACGCTCTCTTGTGACTTGTGACTCGTCCGACGCGACGGGGTGTGTCGGACACTCGCGCTGTGTTGCACAGACGGTGGTGCTCCGTCGCCGAAAGTGTCACTCGTTCGTTACTGCTGTGTGCGCGGTTGCCCTGTCTCCCCACCGGCGGGACTCGCTGCGGTCTGTCTGAACGCCGAACAGTACCGGGTAGACACCAGGGTGGTTTTTATGTTTTGCTTCCAACAGACACTGTATGGACGCTGTTGTGCTTGCAGGCGGCTACGCGACACGACTGTGGCCCATCACCCGGTACCGGCCGAAGATGCTGCTCCCGGTTGGTGACACAACGGCCGCAGACAGAATACTGACCGAACTCGAATCGGACGACCGCGTCGAGACAATCTACCTGAGCACCAACGAGGCTTTTGGGTCGGTGTTCCAGGCCCACGTCGACGAGATGGGGTACGACACAGTCGAGGTGTCGGTCGAGGATACAACCGACGAGGACGAGAAGTTCGGGGTCGTCGGCGCGCTCGCGCAACTGGTCGAGCGTGAGGGCATCGACGACGACCTGCTCGTCGTCGGTGGTGACAATCTCGTGGGGTTCGACATCGGTGAGTTCATCGATTACTTCGAGAACCGGAAAACGGCGGTTCTCGCGGCCTACGACGTCGGTTCGCGCAAGGAAGCGCGGTCCTACGGACTCGTCAACCTCGACGACGAACGGGTCGTCGACTTCCAGGAGAAACCCGACGACCCCGAGAGCACGCTCGTCTCGATTGCCTGTTACCTGTTCCCCGCCGACTCGATCCGGTTCGCGGAGTACCTCTCGGACGGGCAGAACCCCGACGAACCGGGGTGGTACGTCGACTGGCTCCAGTCCCGGGAACCGGTACACGCGTTCAGATTCGAGGACGTCTGGTTCGACATCGGCACGCCCGAGTCGTATCTGGAGACTGTCGAGTGGAAACTGGACGGCGGTTCGCTGGTCCACCCGGACGCGACGGTAGAGAACAGTGAACTCGGCGAGACTGTTCACGTGATGGCGGGTGCCGAGGTAACCGACTCGTCGCTGGACCGCACTGTTGTCTTTCCCGACGCGAAGGTGGAGGACTGTGACCTCGACAGTTCGATTCTGGGCGAGACTGTCGAACTCGACGGGGTCAACGGACGGGACCTGTTGCTGATCGAGCGCGGTGGGAAAGAGTGAACTACCCCACCCTGCTCGCGCTGACGTCTTCTCGCGGGCATCGCCCGCTCGAATGGTCCGAGGCGCGTCGCGCCTCGCTACGCTCGCTGAGGGTGGGGCTTCCTGATTCCACGACACGCTTTTTCACGGGCGGTCGGCGTGCGCCGACAGTCCGCGCAGGGAACGCAGTCTCCGCAGGCGTCGATTCGGAGTGTCCCACTCCTACTCGGTGGTGATAGCGGATGGGGCCGTCGCCCACCTTCTTGTCGGTGTACTTAGCGGCGGCCATGAGTAGCGCCATCACAGTATTGCCTTCGACAGCCACCGTAATAAAACCACAGCACAGTAGGGAAGAAAAACAATGACGGGCGCTGTATCCCCTCCCTACTGCGCTCCTTGTCCGCTGGCGCGGACTCTGGTGCTCGTTGAGGAAGGGGGATTGGCGCCCTGCACCGCAGAAGCTAAATCCGTTCTGGACGTGCACCCGATATGAGCGAGCAACCGGAAACCGACAACACAACCGACGAACAACCGGTCTCATTCGAGATGGAGATCAGAGACGGCCAGACGGAGATTCGGGTCTCGGGCGACCGGGACAGTTCCGTGGTCGTCCAGTCCGAGTCCGGCGAGAAGATATACCTGCCACCGGAGGACTTCGACCGGCCCGCCGAGGAACAGACGCCCTACCAGAGTTCCTACCAGGCGGGGGAGAGGTCACAGGAGAGCCCGTACGACACCGGCCCCGACGCGGACTCGGTTGTCGGACTGCAGTCGACCTCCGACGGCTACCTCGTTGTCCACCCCGAACCGGTCACCGACGTCCGGTTTCTCCGCGGACCGTGACCCGCCCGGGGACGGTGCCGGTCACTGCTCGTCCAGAACCCTCTGGTAGAGCGTGACGTACTCGTCGGCAACCTCCCCCCACGTCCGGGTCTCGTACTCGAGCGGCGAGGACATCGCCAGCGCGCGCTCGATGCCCCGGGCAATCGCGTCCGAGTCGGGTGTGACCTCGACGACACAGTCCTCGGGCAACAGCTCCGCCGCCCCGCTCCGGCAGGCGACGACACGGGTCCCGACCGAGAGCGACTCGACGATGGTCATCCCGAACGGTTCGGCCAGCGAGGGCGAGACAAACAGGTCGGCGCTGGCGTAGAAATCACCGATCTCTGCCTGGGGGATAAAGCCCGGGAAGATCACCCTGTCGTCGATACCCAGCAGTTCGGTGAACCGCTTGAGTTGGTCGGTGAGGTGGCCCGACCCGCCGAGAACGAGCGTGACGTCGTCGCGCTGGAGTTTCGACAGCGCGTACAGCAGGTACGAGATGCCCTTCTGGTCGGTGTGTCGCCCGAGGAAAAACAGCATCTTCCCGTCGATGCCCAGCTCCGATTTCAACTCCCGACCCGTTGGTTCGACCGAGGAGAACCCGTTGTAGATGACCGTCGAATCCACGCCGTAGTTCTGCTGGATCCGTTCCCGGGTGAACTCGCTGACAGCGACAACGTGGTCCGAGCGGTTCGCCACCCGTTGTTCGGTCTTGACCTCGCGCTCGGGTGGGTTGACGTTGCGGTCGTACGACAGCGAGTGAAACGTCGTAATCCACTCGACGTCCGTGTTCCTGCTGGCCCGCGAGCCGGGGTTGTACCCGAACCAGTCGTTTGTGTGGATGATGTCCGCGTCGGTTGCCCGGTCGGCAAACGCGTCGGCGAGTCGCCCGATGCGGGTGATGATGTCGCCGTCGCCGGTCTGAATCCCGTAGATGTGTTCCCGGTCGGGTGGTGCGTACTCCGCAGGCAGCACCAGTTCGAATTCGATGTCGTCTCTTTGCTCGACCCGCTCGAACAACTCGCCGACGGCGGTGTCGAGTCCCCCGGTGATGTTCGGTGGAAATCCCCAACCGAGCATCAGTGCAGTTGGTGGCACACCTCGTACTCGGGATTCCGGCGGGAAAAATGCCACCACAACAGACCACCCCGAGCGCGACACGCACACGTTCAGCGACCGTTTTAAATGGCCGTGTCGCGAATCGAAGCGTATGCGTTTCGAACGTCAGAGCGGTGTCTTTCTCCACCCGACCTCGTTACCGTCGCCACACGGGGTCGGTGACCTCGGCGCGGAAGCACGGGAGTTCGTGGACTTTCTGGCCAGCGCAGACCAGTCGCTGTGGCAGTTCTGTCCGCTGGGTCCGGTCTCCAGCGCCCACGGCAACTCACCGTATCAGTCCCCCTCCGCGCTCGCGGGGAACCCGCTGCTCATCGACCTGCGGGCGCTGGTCGACCGGGGCTATCTCTCGGCGGCCGAGGTGGACCCCCCTGCGGGGGTGTCCGACCACGAGGTCCAGTACGACCGTGTGACTGGGTTCAAACAGTCGGCACTGCGGACTGCCTTCGAGCGGTTCGACGAGGTTGCGGACGACCCCGAGCGGGAGTCGTTCGAGCAGTTCTGCGCGGCCGAGTCCGCGTGGCTCGAGGAGTACGCCCTGTTCGTGGCTCTGAAAGAGGAGTTCGACGACGCAATCTGGACCGAGTGGCCCGAACCGATAAAGACCCACAGTCCCGCGGCCGTTGCTCGCTACCGGGAGGAACTCGCCGGGGAGTGTCGGTTCCGGATGTTCGTCCAGTGGCTGTTCGACCGACAGTGGCGCGCCCTCTCGGAGTACGCCGGCGACAGAGGCGTCTCACTCGTCGGTGACCTCCCGATATACGTGGCACTCGACTCGGTGGACGTCTGGGCACAACCCGAGGTGTTCCTGCTGGGGGATGACCACGAACCGCTCGAGGTGGCTGGTGTCCCGCCGAACCCGGGCGACGACGGCCAGCGCTGGGGGAACCCGGTTTACGACTGGGACACACTCCGGGAGACCGGCTACGGCTGGTGGTTCGAGCGGTTCGAACGCCTGTTCGACCTCGTCGACATCGCCCGAATCGACCACTTCAAGGGGTTCGACGAGTTCTGGGCGATTCCGGCGGGGGCAGACCGGCCGGCGGCCGGGCAGTGGCGCGAGGGCCCCGGTGCGGAGTTCTTCCGGGCCCTGGAGTCCGAGCTCGGTGACCTCCCGTTTCTGGTCGAGGACCTGGGCTTTCTCGACGGGCGGGTTGGCTCACTCAAAGACGAGTTCGACTTTCCGGGGATGCGCGTTCCACAGTACGCCGACTGGTGTGAGGAGGGACACATGTACCAGCCGATGCACTTTCCACAGCGGTCGGTCGGGTACACCTCGACCCACGACACGGACACGATTGTCGGCTACTACCGGGCGCTCGGGGACACACAGCGTGACTGTCTCCAGTACAACCTCGGCACCGACGGGAGCGACATCAACTGGGAGATAATCGAGGCGGTGTGGAACTCCGATGCTGTTGTCGCGATGACGACGATGCAGGACCTGCTCGGACTCGGCAGCGAGGCCCGGTTCAATCAACCGGGAACCGCGACGGGGAACTGGCGGTGGCGGGCAACCGACGACGCGTTCGACCCGGATATCGCCGAGCGTCTCCGGCGGGTGACCGACAGAACCATCCGGTGATCAGAACTGTATCACCCCGTCCTCGGTGACGACAGTGTCCAGCAACCGCGTCGGCGTGGCGTCGTACCCCGGGTTGGCGATATCGAACCCGTCTGCGGGTTCGCGCTGCACCTCCGAGGCCGGTCTGTAGTCGTTCTCGAAGGTGAACCCGCCGCCGATGAACTTCGAGGAGGCACCGACGACGGTTGCGGGAACGCCGACGTCGTCGGCCGCGAGCGCAATCGGGTAGGTGCCGACGCGGTTGTACACGGTATCGTCGATGAGACAGTTCATACCGAGCAAAACGCGGTCACACTCGGGGAGAAAGTGACCGGCGGCACCGTCGACAATCAGTGTCACGTCGACGGCGTCGCGGCCGGCCAGCTGGCGGGCCGTCCGCCGCCCGAGATACCGGGGGCGGGACTCTGTCACGTACAGCTCGAAGGACTTGCCATCGTCGAGCGCGTGCTCGAGTGCCGTCATCACCGTCGAGGAGTTCTCGTGGGTCAGGAGGACATCGCCGTCGCTGATGAGCGACGCGGCCTTCTGTCCGGCCCCGTTCTTGCTCGTCTCGACTCTCGTGACGACGTCGTCGATAACCTCGCGGAGTTGCTGTTTGGCCTCCTCGACGGTGTCGGGTTCGGGTTCCGTGACGTCGTCCACGATACGCTGCTGGGTCGTGTACAGTGGGGCGTGCGAGCGGTTCGCCCGCAGAAGCGCGCTGCTGTTGCGCTCCAGCGACCGGAGAAACTCCTTTACGGTCCGGTACTCCCGCCGGGTGAGTTCCTCAAGTGCCTCGGCCGCTTTTACCGCGACGATCGACGCACTCTGTGTCTGCATCTCCTCGACCTGCCGCACCGTTTCGTCGATCATGGGTACATATCTCTCACCCACCGACAAGGATGTTACTACGGTCGCCCGTCGTGACCGGGTCCCGCTGGCCCGTGTTCCCGCCGAGTTTTATGTGACGACCGCCCGTAGGTTCTCTCGATGAGCCAGGTAATTTCATTTGGCACAGATGGTTGGCGGGACACACTCGACCGGTTCACCTCACCGCGGGTGAAACAGGTTGGCCAGGCAGTCGCGTCGCATCTCGACGAGACGGGTCACGGCGGCGAGACGGTAGCGGTCGGGTACGATGCCCGCGAGAGTTCGCCGGGGTTCGCGGCGGACCTCGCGGACGTGCTGACGGCGAACGGGTTCGACGTGGTGATGCCGACCCGTGACCGGCCGACGCCACTGACCGCCTACGCGGTTGTGGACCGGGACCTCGCCGGTGCGCTCATGGTGACGGCCTCGCACAACCCGCCGGAGTACAACGGCGTGAAGTTCATCCCCGAGAGCGGCGCCCCGGCACTGCCGGCGGTGACCGACAGTATCGAGCGCCGCCTCGCCCAACCGGACCCGTTGCCACCGGCCGACCACGGCGAACGCCAGACAATTGATCTCTTCGAACCACACCTCCAACACGCGATGGAGTTGCTCGACCCGGACCCCGGGGGAGTGACTGTCCTCTACGACGCGATTCACGGCAGCGGACGGGGGACAACCGACGAACTGCTGGAGCAGGCGGGTGTGACTGTCGAGCGCCGCCGGTGTGACCAGGACCCGGCCTTCGGCGGCGGATTACCCGAACCCGCACCCGAGATGCTCGAGGAACTGATCGACCGCGTGACCGGGGGCGAGGCCGACCTCGGCATCGCCAACGACGGCGACGCTGACAGACTCGCGGTCGTCACCCCGGAGCGGGGTTACCTCGACGAGAACCTGTTTTACGCCGCCGTCTACGACTACCTCCTCGAGGACGACACCGGTCCGGCGGTCAGGACGGTGTCGACGAGTTTCCTCGTGGACCGCATCGCGGAGGCACACGGGCAGAGTGTCGCCGAGACTGCCGTCGGATTCAAGTGGGTCGCCGAGGAGATGCGGACCACCGACGCGCTGATTGGTGGCGAGGAGTCCGGGGGGTTCTCTATCCGGGGACACATCCGTGAGAAAGACGGCGTCCTCGTGGCGCTGCTCGCCGCACTCGCAGAGAGCGAGGAACCACTCGACAGTCGGGTCGACCGACTGCTCGACACCCACGGCGAGATCCACCAGGGCAAAGTCAGCGTCGACTGTCCCGACGAGGACAAGGCCCGGGTTATCGAGGAACTCGGCGGCATCATCCCGGACACTGTGGCGGGTGAACCCGTCCGCGACGTCGTCACCCTCGACGGGTTCAAACTGCTCCTGGGCGACGGTTCGTGGCTGCTGGTCCGCCCGAGTGGAACCGAACCGAAGATGCGCGTCTACGCCGAGGCCGGTTCGCCGGCACGCGTCGACGCGCTGCTGGCGGCGGGACGAGAACTGTTCGAGCAGGTGTACTGACCGACCTGCCCGCAACGGGCACTCCGGGCAGCAATCCGCCGGTGCTCGGACCCGCAACGGAACACACCACCACAGGGTCGAAAATCGACGTCGGAGTTCCGGACGCCGTGGTTTCGTTCGACCAACTGGTCGACTGTGCCTCGAGTGTCCGGGTCGACACGCCCTGACTGTGGGGTTGGATTCACATGAGGGGTACGGAGTGTGTCACGACGAGACCGTCGCAGTGTCCTTTGCCTCCGATTCGAACGGCAGTTCGATTACGCTTTCGGGTC
>JAQCNG010000098.1 GCA_028275145.1 Halovenus sp.
CTGTGAGAAACGTCCCCGGTGTGACGAGCGGGACTGCCCCTGGCGCGGGTCGTGTCACGCCTACGCCACGGGTGATTTCACCGCGCCCGACGTCCCCACCCAGCCCGATTTCGAGGGGAGCCGTCGGCAGTTCCGCGGACGGGTCGTCCGGGCGCTGGGCGAACACGGCGAACTGGCGCTCGACGACCTCGGCCCCCGGGTGCGGGTCGACTACGCGCCCGAGGGCACCCACGGCCGCGAGTGGCTCCGCGGACTCCTCTCGGACCTGGCCGACGACGGACTGGTCGAACTCGACGAAAACGACACGACCGTTGCCCGACTCCGCGAGTGAACAACGACACGGACCTGCGAACCTGAGCCCACAGCCCCTAAACGACCGACAGATATATGTATTCTGCAGGCCGAAAATATAATCGAGAAGAACTCTTAATCTGAATCATAAATCTTTCCCGTCAGCAGCCGCTCGGTTCGACCGTATGGACCCGCGAGAGCACGTCCAACTCGAACCAGACCCGGTATGGACAGACAGGTACGAGCGCGAGCGCGAGCGCATCGAGGCAGCGTCGGGTGACGGGTTGCTCGGTGTCTTCCACGTCGGTAGCACCGCAATCCAGGGCGTGCCCGGCAAGCCCGAACTCGACGTGCTCGCTGTTTATGGGGTGTACGGGCCGATGCGCGAGGCGGCCGAGGACATCGCCGACGGAGGGTTCGAGCTGTCCACGGACGACGGGGAGTGTATCGTCCTGTCCCGGTGGGACGGTGAGAGCGCGGTGTTTCTGAAACTGCACGTCCAGGGTGACGAGCGCGCGAGCAACCAGTTGCTCTTTCGGGAGTATCTCCGGGAGAACGCCGACGCACGCCGCGCGTACGAGACGACAAAGCGGGAGGCGGCGGCGACTCACCCCGAGGACCCGAGGGCATACATCGGCGCGAAGACCGAAACTGTCAGTTCCCTGCTCGCGGACGCCCGGGAGGCGGGGTACGCCGAACGGCTCCCCACGTTCGTGTGAGAACAGCCAAGTCGCTGTGGCCCGACTGTCCGGTGTGACAGCGCCCGTGGCACACCTGCGAGTCGCGGCGGCGTCGAGTCGGCCGCCACAGCTTCTGCTCGTCGCCGGGGTCTACCTGTTCGGGGTCACGGTCGCTGCGGCGAACGACACGACCATCGCGCCCGGGCGGGTCGTGCTCGGTGCAGTCCCCCTGCTCGCGGTGTCGGCGAGTATCCACTACACAAACGAGTACGCCGACCACGAGACCGACGCGCTGACCGACCCGACACCGTTCTCCGGCGGGAGCGGGGCGCTCGTCGAGACGGACGTTCCGCGCGGGTTCGTTCTCAGACTGGCGCTCGGCGCACTCGCCGCTGGCCTACTCGCGGCCGCCGCGCTCGCGCTCACGGGGGTCCTCGGGCCGAGTGCGCTGGCGGTGCTGTTCGGTGCGACCGTCGCGGGGTGGCAGTACTCGCTGGGACCCCTTCGGCTGACCTGGCGCGGGTGGGGAGAGCTCACGAACGCCGCACTCGGCGGACTCGCCCTGCCGGTCTACGGCGCGGCCGTCGTCGGGGGCCCGCTGGCGACGGTGGCACTCGCCTCGCTCCCGTTCGCACTGCTGGTGTTACTGAACCTGTTTGCCACCCAGTGGCCCGACAGAGAGGCCGACGCCGCCGTCGGCAAGCGGACACTCGCGGTCCGATGGTCAGCCCGCCGTCTCCGGGTTGCTTACGTCGCGGTGGCGTTGCTGGCCGGCGGGTCGCTCGTCGCACTCCACCCCGCGGTGGTGCCGACGGCGGTTGCCCTCGCCAGTCTGCCGGTCGCGCCGCTGGTCGTCTGGGCTGGCTATGGCTACACACGCCGGGAACTGCCCTGGCCCAGTGTGACCGCGATGGTGGGGCTCGCTGTCCTGCAGTTTGTGGCCTGGGCGTGGCTAGGGTGGTGACGGAATCCGGGTCGGAGCGGACCGCCGGGTCACTCCGCCTCTGCCTCGGCCTCGATGCCGACCGCTTCGTCGTCGACCCCTTCCTCGGTCGTTTCCTCGACGGCGTCCATGCCGTCGGGTCCCGGACCGCCCGGCCCCTCGGTGTCCTCGACGACACCCTCGGTCCAGCGGCCGAGGCGAAACCAGAACACAGCGACGAGAAACGTCAGGAGAGCACCGACGCTGAACGATATCCAGACGCCGACGACGCCGACACCGAGGCCCAGGTCGAGCGTGCCGACCCCGGGCAGCGTGACCGAGGCGGCAAACGCCAGCGCGAGGGCGAGCGGAATCCGGAACACCCAGCGCGCCAGAAAGGAGAGTCCGAGCGCAACCTTTGTCTGGCCCGCCCCGCGAAAGGCCCCCTGGATGACCATCGTCCCGCCGAAGACGGCCCACGCCGGCGCGATGACCAGCAGAAATGTCGCCCCCTCGGAGATGGTCTCGGCGTCGTCGGTGAACAGCCCCATCATGAACTCCGG
>JAQCNG010000100.1 GCA_028275145.1 Halovenus sp.
CCAGTTGCACCGAGACGGTGACCTCGAGTGTCCCGGATGCCACTGTCGTGGCCGTCCTCGTGGTGCCGTCCTCGGTCCACTCCCAGGTCCGCTCCTCGGTTATCCCCACGTCGACGTCGATGTCGGAGAACTCGTAGTAGGTCCCGTTCGCCGCTGGCTCCCCGGGTGTCACGGTGCCACCGTGGACGGTGACGCTCTCGTGACGGCGTGTCTGCCCGGTCACGTCGGCGCTTGGCTCTGGTCTCTCGTGAGCAAATGACGGCTCACCCTCCACGAGTATCTCGTCGTCGATTGCCGTCTCGATGGTAAACAGTCGCTCGATTGCCGCTCCGAGAGAGTGTTCGTCTGTGCCCGCTACCAGCGCCCGGAGTGGCGAGTAGGCAGTCTCGTTGACGGCGATGGTGTGTTCCTCGTTCATTCCGGGTGCCCCGCCGAGCAGGTCGAGTGCCTCGGGCGGGTCGGGCAACGCGCCGCTGTGTTTCTCGCCGAGCACCCACTCGCTCGCCTCACAGATGTCGTCGGCGACGCTCACCTCACCTCCGCCGCCCCCGTTGTAGAGTGACTGGGCGTCCTGCGTGGCCATGCAGAACCAGCCGCGACTGACCGCGTTGTCGAGGTTCGGGTCCGCCGCGCCGAAGACGGCCTGCTGGGTCCGGTAGAGGGCGCTGTTGACCGCCGGTTCGACGTGCCGGTTGGCGATCACCTCGGTGACCGGCGCGCCACCGTACTGGGCGTACCCGCGGAGCCAGCCCAGCGGGTATATCCGGGCGTTGAACCGCTGTGAGAAACTGCCGAGTTCCGTGATACCGGCGTCGAGTTTCTCCTGAAACGCCTGGGTGCGCTCGTGTTGCTGGAGGACCGGCGTCGGCACCGATACGTCGACCGTCTCCGACCGCGAGACGAGCGTCTCGTTGTTCCGCGCTGCCGTGACCTGTATCTCCTCGAGTTCGACGGAGAGCAACCCGGGTTCGGTCTGGGTGATATTGACGCGGTCGATTGCCGTTTCCAGGCTCTCCGGGTCGGTGATGGGCGCGAGCGACACCGTGGTTTCCACGTCACCGACCCGCTGTCCGGCGGCCGCGAACCGCTCGCGGGCCTCCAGATACACGAGTCCTTTCAGGTACGACACAAACGGACGGCCGGGGTCGAGCGCACCGCCCCAACTCGTGTTCGCTATGGCCGTCAGCGGTTCGGCGGCGGCCTCCTGTGTGGCGCTCGCTGTCGCGTCCCGCAGTGTGGTCTGTATGGACGCGTCGGTCCGGTCCATCGCGAGTGACGCGTCGGTGTCAGTCTCGGCCGACCCGCGGGTCTCCAGATAGCCCACCAGCGCAACCGCTGACACCAACAGTAGCACCGCGATGATGGCGAACGGCACGCGCGCGCGGCCGTCTCCAAGTAACCGGTCTGACCGCTGTTGTTCGTCGCTGTCACCTCGGCCCCCGATGTCTCCTGTCATCGTGTCCACGTGGTGACTGATACTGTGACCGTGCCCGTCGAGACGGCGCTCGCGGCCGCCCGTGGCGTCTCGAACCCCGAGTCGAGATCTCCTGTCAGCTGTTCGGTGAGACCGTCGACGAGTGTGGTGAGCATCGCCTCGTCGTCGGCAGACGAGCGTTCGAGGTGTTCTTCGAGGGTATCCCGGTCGATGTCGAGCGCGTCGGCGAACCCGAGATACCGCGACACGACAACTGCCCGCTCGACGCCGTCGGACTCGAGTTCCCGCTGTGTGTCCCCCAGCGCACCCCGGACGACCGCCTCCGCGACGACCCGGGCGATGGACCCGTATCTGTCGTCTGTGTCGGTCCCGTTCTCGACAGCGGCGAGAGCGTCCTCCCGGACGGCGGGGAGTTCGCTCGCGACGGTGGTGCGCACGACACTGCGCTGTGTGTCGCGTGGTATCGGCCGGCCGAACGTGGCGGTCCCGCGGGTGGATGCACCCTCGAAAGGTTCCCAGACTGCCGTAACGTTCGTCGCGAAGTTCGCGCCCACCAGACTGACGAGCAACCGCTCGTCGAGCAGTTCGGCGTACCCCTCGCCGACGGCAAACGGGGACACGGAGCCAAACCGGGCGTCTGCGAGCGCCGCCCGCGCGACGTGTCCCATCGTCGACCCGTGTGTCGACCGCTCGAGTCCCTCGCTGTCGTACGGTGCGTTCTCGTCGCCGACGGCGGGAACGAACTCCGAGTCAGTTTCCAGCACCGACTCGAGCGAGTAGGTCAGGTTCAGCGTCGACGCGCCGAGGGTCTCGGCGGTCTGTGCGGCCGCGGTCGGGTCGTGGCTGGCCTCCGTGCTGTCCAGATGTGCGGCGAACACGCCCACGCCCGCGACGAGCACTACGAGCGCGAGCGAAACGTCGGCGACACTGCTGAGCGCGCGACGCTCACTCATCCCAGACCACCACCGTGAGTCGACCCGGCCGGACGTCACCCTCGCCGAGACGGACCGGCACCGGGCGGTCGCTCGTCGCTGCTGTCGGCGGCGGCTCCAGACTGGCGACTGCCGCGTCGGTGTCGAACGTCGCGCCCGCGACGGTCACGAGGTGGCCATCCGCACCCACGACGGTGACGTTCACCGCTACCCGGTGTCCGCGGGGGAGCGCCCGGGGACCGAGGCGTGTCCCGAGAGCGTCGCTTGTCTCGAGGACGCCGTCCTCGCTGAGGGCGGTCCACACGCTGTCGAGCGTTGCATCGTCCGGGCCGCTGTTGCTCGATTCCGGGATAACCTCCGACGCGAATCCGGCGTACACGGAGAGGGCAACGCAGATTGCGGCAACCGATACCAGCGCCGCGAGCGGTTCCGTCCCGCCGCGGTCGGTTGTCTCATCCGGCATGACTCCAGGGTGGGCGGCGGTCGATTCGGCGACTGAGCATGGATTGTCCGGGAGTGGTCCCGCCCTCGTGTATAAATCCGGGGCCGGTCGACGGTCCTCGGGGTGGGGTTACCGGTCAGTCGCTCGTCGGAGGTCCGGTGGTCTCTCCGGCATCTGCCAGAGACGACTCAGCGGTCCGGGTCGACAGCTTCGAACCCCCACTCGTCGGCGCGCTCGCGGGCCTCCGACCGGGCGCGGTCACGGATACTCGAAATGGCGTCC
>JAQCNG010000104.1 GCA_028275145.1 Halovenus sp.
TCCTCGACGAGGGTGGCAACGGGCGCGACCCGCTCGCAGGCCGCGACGTCGGCATCGGCACTGAGCGCCCGGGCGGGCGGCGTCCAGACGAGCACGTCCCAGTCAGGGGTCGCCCGGTCGAGCAGTTCGTCGCGCTCGTTGTCCGTGACGGTCACACCGCCGAGCATGCTCGCGCTCGCGTCGTCGAACGCGCCGGTGACGGTCACGCCGACCTCGCGGGCGACAGAGACGCCGATGCGGGCCGCCTGCTCGCGGGACACCACGCCGGCCGCGCCCAGGGCGTCGAGCGTCGCCAGCACAGTCGCGTTGGCCGCGGCACTCGAGGATTTCAGCCCCGCGGCCATCGCCACGTCACTCTGGGTGTGAACCCGTCCGCCCTGACTGTCGCCGAACCGCTCGGTCACCCTGGCGACCGTCCCCTCGATCAGTCGCGTGTCCGCGTCGGGTGCCCCGGCGACTGACCCCTCGACACCCGGGTCGTCGGTCAACTCGACGGTCGCCGTCGTGTACAGGTCGATTGCGAAGGCCGACCCGCGACCCGTCGCGAGCGCGTTCAGGATTGTCCCCGCCGCGGGTGCTGTTGCCGTCCCGTCCATGCTGTTTCTCCCGGACGCGTCCACTTAGTCTGTGGGGACGGTGACCCCTTTCGTGGCGACTCCGCCGGTCGCGGTCGGACGGGATTTTTGTGTCCGCGGCGAGATGCCCCCGGTATGGCCGACTCAGAGCCACCGATGACGCGGTTTCCGGTCCCGGACACGGCGGAGTTACCCGAGGACCTCCAGGACCGTATCGCCGACGAGCGCGAGCGGGCGGGGTTTCTGCCCAACGTCTTTCCCGCCTTTGCCTACCGGCCCCGCCAGTTCCGGGCCTTTTTTGCCTACTACGACGCCCTCGTCGAGGACTCCCCGCTCGCGCGCGAGGAACTGGAGATGGTGGTCGTCGCCACCAGCGGCGCAAACGACTGTCTCTACTGCGTGGTCGCCCACGGCGCACTGCTGCGCATCCACGCCGAGGACCCCCTGCTCGCCGAGCAACTCGCCACCAACCACCGGACGGCTGATATCAGCGACGCTCACCGCGCGATGTGTGACTTCGCCGTGACGGTCACCGAGCGCCCCGCCGAGGTGACCAGCGAGGACCACGACCGCCTCCGCGAACACGGCTTCTCGGACACCGAAATCTGGGACATCGCCAGCACGTCCGCGCTGTTCAACCTCTCGAACCGGATGGCCCACGTCGCCGATATGCGACCGAACGAGGAGCTCTACGAACTCGGACGGAGCGGCCCGGAGTAGCCCCCGCCGGATTGCCGGTCACGGGGGGTCGCCGTCGCGTCGCCGTCTCAGCAGGTAACTCGCCCCGCCGAGTCCGGCGAGTGCCGCCGCCGGCCCCAGTCCCGGACCGAGTCCGTCGTCACCGCCGTCGGTGTTGCTCCCGTCTCCGCCGTCGGTATCGCTCCCATCTCCGTCGTCGGTGTTGCTCCCATCTCCGCCGTCGGTATCGCTCCCATCTCCGCCGTCGGTGTTGCTCCCGTCTCCGCCGTCGGTGTCGCCTCCGTCGATATCGATTGTCTGGTCGGCGTAGCGCCACTCACCGTGGTTGCCGAGCGTCCCGAGTCTGGCCCGCGAACCGTCGCCGTACTGGCCGGCACCCAGTTCGTACCCGTACACGAACCCGTTCCTGCTGGCGAACACGAGCAACCCGTCGGCGACTGTCAGCCCCGCGGTGATCCCGTTTGTGTCGCCGGCGGGCGCCTCCGGGTCCTCGTCGAGGGCGAGTCCCCACCGTCTCTCGCCGGTCGCCAGGTCGAGCGCCACCACGCGCCCGCGGGTGTCCCCGGTGTAGACGGTGTCGTCTGCAACGGTCGGGGCCACGTTGAGCCCGTTGTCGACGTCGGCCGTCCACCGCCGTTCGCCCGTGTCGACACGCAGTGCGAACAGCGTGCTCGAACCGCTGGCCAGGACAGTCTCGTCGGCGACTGTCGGTGCGGAGAGAAGCGGCGAGTTGTCGGTGCCGACAGACCAGCGCAACTCGCCGGTGGCCGCGTCGAACGCGTGGAACCTCGCCGAACCGTCACCGGCGAAGACGACCCCGTCTGCCACCGTCGGCGGGGCGACAAACTTTCTATCGAACTGCCACTGCTCCGTGCCGTCGACGGTGGAAAGCGCGAACAGCGCCTCCTCGGCGCCGATGAAGAGTCTCCCCTCGGCGACGACCGGTGCCGTCCTGAACGACCCGTCGATCTGTGTCTCCCAGAGCGTGCCACCGGAGGCCGCCGCCAGCGCGTGTACCCTGTCCTGTGTCCCGGAGACGAACACCGTCTCGTTGACCACGGTCAACCAGGACGGGTCACCGGAGATGTCGGCCGCCCATCGCTGCTCGCCCGTCGCGGCGTTCAGGGCGTAGACCCGCCCCGTGGCCCCGCTCTGTGAGACACTCCCGGCGGTGACGAAGGCGGTCCCGTCGACGACTGTAGGCGAACTCAGCGCCCGGTCGGACTCGAACGTCCAGTCGGCGGTCCCCGTCTCCGTGTCCACCGCGAACACGCCGGCCTCCGGGGCGGTGACGAAGGCGGTCCCGTCGACCACCGCCGGTGTCGTGCTGAACGACGGGTCGACCCCGAACGCCCAGCGATACCCCGCCGACACCGACTGCCGCCGGGTCGCGGTTCTGGTCTCGCCCTGGGTGCTGGTGACCGTCAGCGTCACCTGCTTTCGGCCGGGGGACTCGAACGAGCGGGTCACCGTCTCGCCGGTGGCCTCGGTCTGCTCGTCGCCGGTGAACGCCCACTCGTAGCTGTCAATCTCACCGGAGGTGGCCCCGGCGTCGAAGGTGACCTCCTCGTCGACCCCGGGGTCCGACGGGTCGGGGGCGAACGCCGCAGTCGGTGCCTGGTCGGCCCACTCGCCGTGGTGGTTGAGCGTCCCCAGCAGCACCCGCGAGTCCCCGCTCGACCCCTCGATATCGCCGTCGATGGCGTACACAGAACCTGACTGCAGGTCCACCGACCGGTCCGAGAGGGTCCCGGCGAAGACGGTGCCGTCCACGACGAGCGGCGCAGACCGCACCGGTTCGTCGGTCTCGACGGTCCACAGCGACTCGCCGCTGGCCGCGTCCAGCGCGTGGACCCCCGACCGGCCGCCGACGAGGACAGTCCCGCCCGCGACCGTCACCGAGGACAGGGCTTGCTCGCCGGGTCCGGCCGTCCAGAGCAGTTCACCGTCCGAGACGTCGAGCGCGAACACCCCCTCCTCGAGGGAAACGAACACCCGTCCGTCGGCGACGGTCGGTGTCGAGACGACCGGCCCGACGTTCGGGACAGTCCCGGATCCGCCGGTCCACAGCAGTTCACCGCTCTCGGAATCGACCGCGTGCACCACGTCCGCGTCGAACCGCCTGACCGAGAAGAGGGCGGTCCCGTCGGCCACTGTCGGTGGCAACACGAACGAGCCACCGACCTTCTGGGTCCACAGGGTCTGTCTGTCGGGGACCGACACCCCGAACAGCGACCCGTCGGCGGTGCCGAAAAACAGGCTGTCGTCCACGACAGTCGGACTGCCAACCGCCCCGGTCCTGTTGGCGTCGAACCGCCACA
>JAQCNG010000106.1 GCA_028275145.1 Halovenus sp.
TCAGGCCAGGAACACGTGGCGCGGTCGGTCGTCGAGCACCTCTCGGCCCCAGTCGACAGTCTCGGTGAACGCCTCCGAGCGGAAAAACTCCATCGCGTCGGTTTTTGCGTCCCAGTGGCTGGCGATGAACATGTCGTTCTCGTCGTCGGAGTTGACCAGCAGCGCCGTCTCGCGGTGGCCGTCCATCTCGCCGAGTGTCTCGCCGACGTCGGCGAACGTCTCGACGAACTCCTCGCGGTACTCCGGTTTGACAGTGTAGAACATCCCCATCGTGCTGAACCCCTCGGCGTCGTCGGCCCACCCGACGATATCCGGCAGGTTCGTGAGGTGGTCACTCGCGGTGTGGGCGGCGTCCTCGGTGGCCCACAGGCTGACGACCGCCGCACGTTCGCCATCGCCGTCCTGGTACACCGCAGTGCCCTCGTGACTGTCGTACCGGTCGAACCCCTCGGACAGGTCGGACACCTCGTCACGGAGGTGGTCGAGGTCGGCCGTCGAGTACAGCACCAGCGCGTAGACGTCCTCACCGTGGGGCTGGCCGGCGTAGAGGTCCATGTCCGCGAGCGCCTCGCGCATATCGGTGGAGGTGCCGGCGGTGTGGCCCGCGCCGTTCTGTTCGTCCCCGGCGGGGTCGCTGTCTGCCGCGCCGTTGCTGTCCTCGGCCGCACCGAGGTGGCCGCTGACGCTCCGGGTCACCCCGGAGAGCTCCGTCAGGAACCCCTCGGCGATACCGGCCGCCCGCTCGGTCTCCCAGATGCTGACGACCGCAGAGCGGCCCTGTGTCGCGCGCACAGCTGTCAGACCGTGCGTGTCGTAGTGGTCGAAGTTCCCGCGCAGACCGTCGACCTCCTCGGCGAGGGCCTGTGCATCTGCCGTCGAGTAGATCACCAGTCCGTGCCCCCCCGGTGCGTACTCCTCGCCCGCCCGGAAGCCGAGCGTCGCCAGTCGGTCGGCCATCGCGTCGTCCGCGACCGTCTCGACGTCGCCGGAGACATCGCTGTCGGGAGCCCCGGTTGCCGCTGCGCTCTTTGTCTCGCCTGCATCCGCCTCCGTGTCGGTAGACGCCTCCGGGTCCGCCGAGTCCCTGTCGGAACTCACGGGGGCGTCGGTGGCCGTGTCCGACTGGCCGTCGGCGTCGGCGGGATGGACCGCCGTGTCGAGGTCGGCCGTCGTGTCGTCGGCGGGCACGGGGTCGCCCGCGAGCAGCGCGGGCAGGTCCGAGGGTGGGAGTCGCCGGCCGACCGAGAAAGAGCCGAAGTCGGCGTACTTCGAGGTCGAGGGGTCGAACCGCATCTCGTAGAGCAGGTCTTTCATCGCCGTGAGGTCGTCACCCCAGAGGGTGACACCCCACTCCCAGTCGTCGAGAGCAATCGCGCCGGTTATCATCTGGACGACCTGGCCGCCGTAGTCGCGGCCGATGTCGCCGTGGGCTGCCATGTGCTCGGCACGCTCCTCGAAGGAGAGGTCGTACCAGTTCTGTCCCGGTTCGCGGCGCTTGTTCATCGGGTAAAAACAGACGTGTGTCGCGTCGGGAATCGTCGGTTCGAGTCGGGTGTGGATGTAGCTAGCGAGTCCCGAGTCCTCCTCGAGGTCACCCTCGAAGTACTCGCGGGCGCGCTCCGAGTAGCCCGACGCCTCGGTGACCGATATAAACGAGGTGGCCCGCTCGGTGAACTCCGCAAAGGCCGTCCGCTCGAACTGGCGCTGGAGCGCGTCGATGTGGGCGGTTGTCGGTCGCAGATGGAGCACGAGCAGGTCGGCGTCGTGACCGAGAATCGAGTACAGCGCCGAGGCTCCTTCGTCTGCGTCGGCCACGGCCATACGGGCCTCCAGGTGTTCGGTGACCTCAGAGAGAGCGTGCTCGCGGGTCCGCTGGGGGGCCTCGCGCCAGGCGTCCCAGTCGATTGTCCGGAAATCGTGCAGAGCATACCACCCCTCGTCGGTTGGTGGTGGGTCGCGTCGGTCTGGCATACCCGCCTGTTGGAGCGCAGCGGTAAGGAACCTTGTTATTCGGCAGTCGAGAGCGGGGGCCGCAGTGTGCTCGGTGGCCACGAGTGTGACCGACACACCGTGAGCGGAGCGGTCAGAGCCGTGACCGGCCGTATCCCGAACGCGTTAATTTCATCCGCGAGCACCCAAAGAGGTAGATATGACCGAGGAGTCACGCACACTGTACGACAGGGCACTCTCCGTCATGCCCGGCGGGGTCAACTCGTCGGTGCGGGCGGCGATTCGCCCGTACCCGTTTTTCGTCGAGCGGGGCGACGGTGCCCACGTCATCGACGCCGACGGCGAACGGCTACTCGATTTCGTGATGGGGTACGGCCCGCTGTTGCTCGGCCACGACATGCCCGAGCAGGTGCGGGCGGCCGTCCAGCACCACGCCAGCGCCGGACCGATGTACGGTGCACCCACAGAGGTGGAGGTCGAACTCGCGGAGTTTCTCGCGCGCCACGTTCCGGGCGTCGAGATGACCCGCTTTGTCAACAGTGGGACCGAGGCGACCGTGTCGGCGGTCCGACTCGCCCGGGGCTACACCGGGCGAAACAAGATTGTCGTGATGAACGGGGGGTACCACGGCGCACAGGAGTCGACACTCGTCGAGGGAACGGGGGCCGACACCCGGCCGTCGAGTCCGGGGGTACCCTCCTCGTTCGCGGCGGAGACAGTCGTGGTCCCGTTCAACGACGAGGAGGCCATCCGGGACGTCTTCGAGGAGTACGGCGACGAGATTGCGGCGGTGATGACAGAGCCAATCCTCGCCAACTGCGGCATCGTCCACCCGGTCGATGGGTACCTCGAGACGCTCCGGGAGGTGACCAGCGACCACGGCGCACTGCTGATATTCGACGAGGTAATCACCGGTTTCCGGGTCGGCGGACTCAGGTGTGCCCAGGGAAAGTTCGGAGTCACCCCCGACGTGACGACGTTCGGGAAGATAGTCGGCGGCGGGTTCCCGGTGGGTGCAATCGGCGGGCGGGCGGAGATACTCGAGGAGTTCACCCCCGCCGGCGACGTGTTCCAGGCGGGGACGTTCTCCGGGCATCCGGTCACGATGGCTGCCGGACTGGAGACTCTGCGGTACGCCGCCGAGCATGGGGTCTACGAGCACGTCGACAAACTCGGCGAGCAGTTGCGCGCGGGGTTGACCGACATCGTCGCCGACCAGGCACCCGCCTACACCGTCACCGGGACCGACAGCATATTCAAACTCGTGTTCACCCGCGGCGCCCGGCCAGAGCGGTCCTGCTGTGAGGCGGGGTGTCGCCAGCGCACCGACTGTGACCGGTACGACAGCTGCCCGAAGACGGGGGCCGACGTCCGGCAGGCCGACACGGAGCGCTGGGCGCGGTTGTTC
>JAQCNG010000115.1 GCA_028275145.1 Halovenus sp.
TCCCGAGGCGAGTCATTGCCTGCCGGTTTCAGCGGCACGCTCTCTCCCCACGGGTCTGCCCGCTGTGCGATATTGATAGCGCCGTTTATATCACCCTCAAACGTCGTGACGTGGCACCCGTCGTTCGTACAGTGGAACGCTCCGCCACTGTCTCGATAGCCAATGTGACCGCACTCGTGGCACGTCTGCGACGTGTATGCGGCGTTCACGTATTCGACCGGGATACCAGCCGCTCGCGCTTTGTCCTCGATACGGCCCTGTAACCGAGCGAAGGCCCATGCGTGGAGTCGCCGGTTCATCCATTTGCCGTAGTCCAGCGACTCACGGATGTACGTCAGGTCCTCCATCACCAGAACCGGCTTCTCGAATTGCCGGGCGTACTCCACGGCCTGCCGAGACGCCTTCTCGACAATATCGGTGAGTGCGTTCTGGTAGTGGTCGAATCGCTTGTCCATCCGCCACTCGGCGGCGTCACGCTCTTGAAGTCGTTTCAGGGTGGTGTGCATCTCTTTGCGGAGATGCTTGGCACGGCCCCCGTCACACACAAGCGGGCGGGTCGGTGAACCGTCTGTGAGGGCACAGCCCATGATAAGCGACGATTCACCAATGTCCAGACCGATGTGCGTCACGTCGTCGCTGTCGGTATCGTAGTCGGCGTCCTCGACGGAATACTCGACAGCGACGTGTAGCGTCCATGATGTTCGATTCTGTATCAGTTGGAGTTGACCGGGCGACACGTTTCCGTCCAGCAGGTCGGCCCACAGTTTCTCCTGTTCAGGATTGATGCGAAGTGGTATCCAGAAATTCGTCCCACGTCCGGGTTGCGGGACTTCCCACACGTAGCTGTGTGTTCGCACCTCTGAGTAGTCGAAACTGGCGGCACGGTTGACCATCCGTGTCGGGTGGTCGTCACTCAATTCCTGTGCGTCGTCTAACGACGGCACGTAGTTTTTGAGTGCGTCTTTGACCTGATACGGCAGGTCGTAGGGCGTCACAATGTCGTTGACTGCCGACTGCGTATTAGCGCCAGCCTCGAACGCTTCGTGTAGTCCCTCGTGATACAGGTCGTGGAGTTCCTGTAGCTTTCGCTCTTTGTGGGCTGTCGGCGGCGCGAGTGTCGCTTCGAGCGTCTTAGTCGGCATCAGTGGCTTCTAATCCCTTCTCGATTAGCTCGCGGTATGCTCGCGGGTGGCGGATACCGTTCTCACGGGCATACTCTTTAACCCGTTCGTGGAGGTCGCCGTCCCGCTCCATGTCTACGTCTGTTCGCACAGAGCTATGTAAGCATCCATGTAACTAAACGCTTACGTCTGGTATTCAATCAGGCGTCAGTCCCGGCGGTTGTCGCCCGGAGCTTACGCGATTCCCTCCCGGCGTAAACGCCGGGATTCCCTCGCTGAATCAAGATGGGAATCAGGCCAGGAGTGGCGCGGGCGGTTCGCCGGGCAGTTCGTCGCGGTCGTGGGGTGCCTCGAAGTCGACGTCCGGGCCGGCGGCGACGATACGGGTTGGCGTCACCTCGGGGTGGGTGGTGTAGTAGTGTTCCTTTATGTGGTCCATGTTCACCGTGTCGGCAACACCGGGCGTCTGGTAGATGTCGCGCAGGTACGGCCAGAGGTTGTCGTACTGGTGGATGAACTGCTTGTTGCACATAAAGTGGGTGTGATAGACCTGGTCGAACCGGACCAGCGTCGTGAACATGCAGATGTCGGCCTCGGTGAGGCGGTCACCGGCGAGATAGCGCTGGTCGGCGAGCAACCCGTCCCAGTGCTCGAGCGCGTCGAACAGTTCGGTGACGGCCTCGTCGTAGGCCTCCTGTGACTGTGCGAACCCGGCGCGGTAGACGCCGTTGTTGATCGGCTCGTAGATGTCGCTGATGATGCGGTCGATATCCTCGCGGTAGCCCGCCGGGTAGAGGTCGACGTCGCGGGTGGCGTACGCGTCCATCTCGGTGTCGAGCATCCGCATAATCTCCTCGGACTCGTTGTTGACGATGGTGTCTTCCTCGGTGTCCCAGAGCACGGGCACCGTCACCCGGCCGGTCATCTCCGGGTCGGCCTGCTGGTAGCGCTCCCGGAGGTAGTCGGCGGCTCCGACCGAGTCGACCGTACAGCCCGCCTTCTCGGGGGTGAACTGCCAGCCACCCTCGTCGCGGAACGGGTCGACCACATCCACCGAGATGGCGTCCTCCAGGCCCTTCAGCGCGCGCGTCACGAGCGTCCGGTGGGCCCACGGACAGGCGTTGCAGACGTACAGGTGATACCGGTCTCCGGCGGGCTGGAACCGGGCGTCCGGGTCGTCACGGATGCGGTCGCGGAACGAGGTTGTCTGTCGGACGAACTCGCCCTCGTCGTTTGTTGTCTGGTAGGCATCTGTGCGCCACTCGCCGTCGACGAGCATGTTCATATCTGCTGTAAGGGCTCAGGGTACAAAACACCGTCAGTGTGCGTGTGCCGGCCGCGCCAGACGGGGGAAAGGACTTGCCACCGCCCTTCCATAGAGACTCGCGTGCCGGACAGCCGCGTCGTCCACGACCCAGCAGACGGACCCGAGCGTGTCCTCGCCACGGAGGTGGCGGTGGCCGACTCGATGCTCGCCCGCGCCCGGGGGCTGATGTTCCGCTCGTCGGTTCCCGAGGAGTTCGCACTCGTGATGGAGATGGGAGATGGACTGTTCGGTCGACCGGCGCGGCAGGGGGTCCACACGCTGTTCGTGCGGTTTCCGATCGACGTCGTCTGGCTCGTCGACGACGAGGTACAGCAGGTCTCCCGGATGCGGCCCTGGCGGAGCCTCGCGTCCGCACGGGCAGACCGAATTCTCGAACTCCCCGCGGGCAACGCGGAGGGTGTCGACACCGGCGAGACAGTCCGGGTGGAGCCGACTGTCGAGGCGGAGTGAGTCGGTCGGGACGAGGGCGCAGAGCTTTAGTCACACAGCACCAAGCCCTAGTATGCGTTATCTCGTTGCGACAGATGGCTCGGCAGTGAGCAACGACGCAGTCAGGTACGCCGCCGACCACGCGGCGGCGGTCGGTGCAACCCTCGAGATTGTCCACGTCATCACCTCCGAGGCGGAGTTCGTCGAGGGTGAACTCGTCCGGCCCGGCGAGGGGGAGTTGCTCGACGACGGGAGCGAAACCCTCGAGGCAGCCGCCGACCTCGCAGCGGAAACCGCAAACGCGAGCGTGAAGACACAGCTGCTGACCGGGCGGCCCGCCGACGCAATCGTCGACTACGCCGCCGAATCCGGGGCCGACGCCATCTACGTCGGCCACCGTGGCCTCACCGACAAGCGCGAACAGGTCGTCGGGAGCGTCGCGAAGACGGTGGTCGACAGAGCAACGGCTCCGGTCACCGTCGTTCGCTGACCGCCACCCGACAGCGGCCGTCGAGAGGCCCGGAGAGTCCCCAGCGGAAGGGGTTAGTGCACCGTCCTCGAAGCGGAAGGTATGTCGCTCGTGGACACGCTGAGAGAGCATCCGGCGGAGATTGCCTCGATAATCGAGCACACCAACGTCGACCCGGACCCGACGGAGACGGCGGTCCGCGACCTCTGTGAGACCGTGGTCGAGTACGAGTTCTGCTCGGCGGTCGTGGTCCCCTACTACGCGGAACTCGCACACGACATCGTCGGCGACAGCGCGAACGTCGCCGCAGTTGTCGGATTCCCCTACGGCATCCAGAACACCGCCGCGAAGCAGACAGAGGCCCGTGCCCTCCTGGAGTACGTCGACGAGGTGGACATGGTGATGAACAGAACGGCCTTTGCCGGCGGTGACGAGGAGTTCGTCGTGGAGGATATCGCCGCCGTTCGGGAGACTGTCGGTGACACGACGCTGAAAGTCATCATCGAGTCGCCGGCACTCTCGGCCGCGGAGATAGAGCGTGCAGCGGGTCTCGTCGAGGCGGGGGGAGCCGACTTCGTGAAAACCGCCGTCGGCTACGACGGGCCGACAGACCCCGCGGAGGTCGAGGCAATCCGACGCGGTGTCGGCCCCGAGATGGGGGTAAAGGCCTCCGGTGGCATCGGCAGTTTCGAGGAGGCACTCGCGATGGTCCGGGCAGGTGCGACACGAATCGGTGCGTCCTCGGGTGTCGACATCTACGAGTCGGCCACCTCCTCGGGGTGAGACCCCGCGGTTGACGGCGGTGATACTGTCGGCTGTAAGCCCATGGCATATTTCGGCACCCCGGGGGTGCCGAATCGTTCCACGAAGTTACAGCCGACAGTATGACCAGTCCGTCGTTGTTGAACTCGTTGGCCCAATCGTGGGCTGTACCTCGGGTATGTTGAACTGACTGTTTCGGTTTGACATCCTCCTCCGCGTGAACGCGGAGAGATCCCGAGCGGTGGGCGTTTCAGGTTTACCGTCCCACCGAGCATCCACCCGTGAGAATCTGGGGGCTGCTCGCGGACTGTCGCAGGCGGGACTGCTGGCAGTGCCAAACTGCCGTCATCCTCGACCAGTCGGGATTCCCGGTGTTGTTTTGGCCACAGGGAATCCGTCGTGGTGTCGATAGAGTCGGGGGAGGGGGTAGCGTCGTGCTTTCAGCAGCCACCACAGGACTGGACAGTTCTCGTATCCAGCGTGCTGTGACTGGTCTTTCGGATACTGTCTGATTGCTGGGGGCGGACAGGCCGCCTCCGCAGGACGGTTCGGGGTCCGGTCTGTGTGTGTCGCACACAGTAGCGCAACCTACAAACGGCGACATCTCCTAGATACTGGCATGACAGACGAGGCTGCCACCCACCGGAGAATGATAATCTCGGGGACAGGAATCGCGGGACTGACCGCGGCCATCTACGCCGGGCGGGCGAACAACGACCCGCTGGTGCTCGAGGGTGACGAACCCGGTGGACAGTTGACGCTCACGACCGACGTGGCAAACTACCCGGGGTTTCCCGACGGCATCGGTGGCCCGGAACTCGTACAGCGGATGAAAGACCAGGCCGCGCAGTTCGGTGCCGACATGGAACACGGTATCGTCGAGTCCGCGACAAAGCGTGAGGACGGCCGGATAGCGGTCGACGTCTCGACCGGCGAGCGCTACACCTGCGACGCCTTCATCGCGTCGTCGGGTGCCAGCGCACGGACACTGGGCGTCCCCGGCGAGGACGAACTCCTGGGGTACGGCGTCTCGACGTGTGCGACCTGTGACGGCGCGTTCTTCCGCGGCGAGGATATGCTCGTCATCGGCGGTGGCGACGCTGCGATGGAGGAGGCCACCTTCCTCACGAAGTTCGCCGACACCGTCTACGTGGCCCACCGGCGGGAGAACTTCCGGGCAGAGGCCCACTGGGTCGACCGGGTCCAGGAGAAAGCCGACCAGGGCGAGATCGAGATTATGCGCAACACCGAACTGCTTGCGGTCCACGGCACCCCCGAGGACGGTGTCGACCACGTCACACTCGCCCGCAACGCGAGTGGCCACCCGAAGGCGAATCTCGACGACCCCGACACCGAGACCTTCGAGTTCGACGTCGGTGCCGTGTTCCTGGCAATCGGCCACACACCCAACACCGGGTATCTGGAGGACACCGACGTCGAGATGGACGACCGCGGGTACATCGAGACTGCCGGCGGTGACGGCGGTGGGCAGACCGAGACTGCGGTGGCGGGCATCTTCGGTGCCGGTGACGTTGTCGACCACCACTACCAGCAGGCCATCTCGGCCGGCGGCATGGGCTGTAAGGCCGCGATGGACGCCGACGAGTACCTGGAGGATATCCCGGCCGTCGAACAGGGTGTCGAGGC
>JAQCNG010000117.1 GCA_028275145.1 Halovenus sp.
CAGCGCGAACAGACTGGTGAGCAACTCGAAGTTGGGGATCCCGTCCTCGAGGAACTCGTCGCCGACCTGCACCAGAATGTTCGTCGCGAGCAGTGCCGCCAGCAGCGACACGATGAGCACGCCCCGGAGCCGCGTGCGGTAGTAGGCCAACGCCGTTACGAGAAACACCGCCAGCGTGATGAGGAGCGTGGCGACGTTGATGAGCGTCTTCGGCTCGAAGAGTTCGAGTTCGGACATTACTGGGAACAAGGTGTGGGGGTCATGTGAATGGTGTGCTGCCTGGTGCGGGCTCCGGCTACGACCCCGGCGGCGTGTCGTTCGGCGCTCCCGGCATCGTCCGGGTGCCGGTCGTCACCATCGGGGGGTGTGTGGCGTCGGCGTCGTTGGGTGGGCGGCGTCGGCGTCGTTGGGTGGGCGGCGTCGGGTTCTACGCGGTGTCGTCGTCGCCGTCACCGTCATCGTCGCTCCCGTATTCGTCGTCATCGTGTTTAGCTGTAACTGAGGGCGATGCCGAGTAGACGTCGTCTATCAATTTTCATCGGGTGTGTCCAGTACATCGTAGGGCCCCACCACGTAAGTGTAATTTGGTATATGAGTCTAACAGTGGTACGTGCGTCTAACAGCCGCCCGCAGTGTCAGATTTGTGATGGGCGGGGTCGTCGGTCGGTCGGAGGGCCGGGCCGGGTCGCCCCCGGTTACGGTTCGGGGTCCGGTCACGCTCGGTCTCAGACACCAATCTGGCCGCGGGCCATCGCGAGACCGGTCCGGAGATAGGACGGGCGGGTGATGCGGTCGTGTTCCTCGCGTGTGAACATGAAATCGAAGATATCGATGTTCTCCTCGATGTGCGAGCGGGTCGTCGACATCGGGATGGTGACGACGTTCCGGTGCTGGGTGGCCCACCGGAGCGCGGCCTGCGGGCCGGACTTGCCGTAGCGGCCGCCGACCTCCGCGAGCAGGTCGTCGTCGATTGCGCCGCCGTTCGCCAGCGGACTGTACCCCGTCAGGATGATGTCGTTGTCCTGGCAGTACCGGAGCAGTTCTCGCTGTGGCCACCACGGGTGGAACAGCACCTGGTCTGTGAACACGGGCGCCGTCGAGTGCTCGCGGGCCCGCTCTAGCTGGTCGACGTCGAAGTTCGAGACACCGAGAAATCGCGTCAGTTCCCGGTCGACGGCCGCGTTCAGCCCCTCCATCACAGTTTCGAGGTCCGCGAGCGGGTGGGGCCAGTGGATGAGCAACAGGTCGACCTGGTCGACCTGGAGCCGTTCGAGACTCCCCTCGACGGAGTCGACGATGTCCGCCCGGCTCCGGTTCGACGGGTCGACCTTGGTCGTCAGAAAGAGCTCGTCGCGGTCGACGTCGGACGCCGCGATCGCCTCGCCGACGCCGTCCTCGTTCTCGTACAGCTGTGCGGTGTCGATGTGCCGGTAGCCCGCCGAGAGCGCGTCTGAGACGCTCTCGCGTGCGGTCTCGCTGTCCATCTGCCAGGTGCCGAAGCCGAGCTTGGGCACCTGCGCGCCACAGCGGGTCTCGTAGGCCATCTCCGGCCCTGTGTCGTTGTCCATACCAGAGACGTTCGGCCGCCAGATTCAAAGAGATATCTATCGCCGGCGGAGCCTGTATCTATCGCCGGCGGAGCCTGTATCTATCGCCGGCGGGGCCTGTATCTATCGCCGGCGGAGCCTGTATCTATCGCCGGCGGAGCCTGTATCTATCGCCGGCGGAGCCTGGATGTTCGCGCAGACGCGCTCGCGGGTGCGATGGCTCCGCTCGCCGTCGAGTTCGACCGAGAGCACCTGCGTGCCGGGTGCCCCGACAGCGGCCCTCGAACTGTCGGGCCGGCACAGGGCCAGATTCGGCCAGTCGGACTCCGCGTGGTGGGTTCGGGCCCTGTGTGCCTCGGGGGGTACAATACCCCGTCAGGTTTAATTGCCCATCATACAAAGCAACCCACAGCGCGATGCCAAAAGTAGAGATCACTATTCCAGAGCATGTGGAGATGCAGATTACCCAGCTCGTCGAGCAGGGCGAGTTTCTCAACCGCGAGGAGGCGATCGAAGAGCTCGTTTCGACCGGGCTGAAAGCGTACAAGGCGAGCGGTCCCGCCGACGAGGAAGAGGGGCCTGGCGGGACGGGCTACGAGGACGACGGCATGATGGGCCACGACGACGAGTACGTCTTTTAGCTGGTTCTGTCTGCTTTCCTGGCCGACGGAGCCAATGAAGGAGTACCCCACGATACCACGTGCCGCCGACGCCCCGGACCGGTTGTTCGAGGAGGGACACCTCTGGGTGCTCGAGCAGATCGACGGCGCGACGCTCCGATTCCAGCTCCAGGAGGCGGGGTTTCTCCGCTTTGGCGACCAGTCGCGGGTCTACGACGCGCCCGACGCGGTGCCGACCCCGTACCGGCCGGCCGTCAGACACGTCCGCGAGCAACTCGACCGCGAGGCGCTCCGGACCGCCACCGACGACGTCGAGAGTGTTGTGTTCTTTGGCGTGTCGACCCACCGCCACACAGTCGCGTACGACTGGGACCGCATCCCCCCGTTTCTCGGGTTCGACATCTGGGACGGCGAGGAGTTTCTCACGCCGGGCGCGGTCCAGCGGGTGCTCGGAGAGCTCGGTCTCCGGCCGGTCAACGCGCTCGAACGGGAGCTGCCCGCGCGTGATTTCCACCCCGACAGGTACACCGTTCCGGACTCGGCGTGGTACGACGGCCCCGCCGCGGGGGTGGTCGTCCGGAACAAGCGCGGCGACCGCGCCACACTCCGCCATCCGTCGGTCGAGGCGGCCGACGACACCGTCCCCGTCGACGGCTCCGCCGAGGAGCTCGCGGCCCGGTACGCCACCCGGCAGCGCCTCGAGAGACTCGCGACGGAGCTCGACACGCAGGACGAACCCGTGACCGTCGACAGCCTCCAGCAGCGGGCAATCGAGGACATCGCCCGGGAGCACCACAGAGAGCTGTACCGCGCGACCGACCCGGTCGACACGGACACGTTCCGCTCGGAGGTGGGCGCGCTGACCCGGGAGTTTCTCACCGAGCGCTACGGGTAGTCACCGGCCGCTGTGGCCCCGCCGGTGGACGAGCCCCTGCATGTCGGCGGTCGTGCGGGCGAACGCGCGAAACGCCTCGCCGGTCTCGCCCTCCCCGAGCACCGGTGGTCGGCCGTCGTCACCGCGCTCCCGGATGTCGGTATCGAGCGGAATCTCGCCGAGAAACGGCATCTGGACCTCGTCGGCGAACTCGCGGCCGCCACCCTCGCCGAAGATGGCGTGGGTGCTCCCGCAGTCGGGACACTGGAACCCCGACATGTTCTCGACGATACCCAGCACGGGCGTCTCGTGCTCGCCGAACATCTCCAGCCCCTTTCGTGCGTCGTCGATTGCCACGTCTTGGGGGGTGGTGACGATGACCGACCCCGTGACGGGGACGCTCTGGAGCATGGTGAGCTGTGTGTCACCCGTTCCCGGGGGGAGGTCGACAACCATGTAGTCGAGGCTCCCCCACTCGACGTCCTCCCACAGCTGGGTGAGCACCTTGTGGACCATCGGACCCCGCCAGATAACCGGGTCGTCCGGGCCGACCAGAAAGTCCATGCTCATCAGCTTTATACCGAACCGCTCGGGCGGGATGATGGTCTCCTCGGTGCTGACCTGTGGCTGTTCCTCGGCGTCGAC
>JAQCNG010000119.1 GCA_028275145.1 Halovenus sp.
AGATGCCCATCGAGGTCCACATGCCGACGCTGCCGGGCGAGGAGAACCCGCCGACCGACGTAGACGGTGACGACAAGTACGAGGACGTCGACGGCGACGGAGAGCTCAATATCTTCGACGTTCAGATGCTGTTCAACACCTTCGAGGACGGCATGATGGACGAGCACGGCTGGGCCTTCGACTTCAACGACGACGACGAGGTCAGTATCTTCGACGTGCAAGGGCTGTTCAACGAACTGTAGCAGGTCGGCCATCTCGGTCCGGCCCCGATTTATCCGTCCGAGGTTGAGCGGTCGGTTGTTTTTTGTCGGTTTCGAGCCTACCAGAGGTGATGACTGTGGATAGCCACCAGCGGCCGGCCGGGCGTATCGCGGTGGCGGTGGTCGACGCGGAGACGCCGGGGAACGTCGGCACCATCGCACGCGCGATGAAGAACTTCGGTCTGTCAGAACTGTTGCTCGTGGACCCGCCCGAACTCGACCCCGGCGGGGAGGCCTACGGGTTCGCCGGGCAGGCCCGCGAGGATATCCTCCCGAACGCAACCGAAACCACACTGGATGCGCTCGTCGAGAACTACCACACGGTCGGCTGTACCGCAATCACAAACGAGGACTCCACGAGTCACGTCCGGTATCCGGTGCTCACGGCCGCGGAACTGCCGGACCATCTCGGTGGTGTCGACGCCGACGTCGCTGTCGTCTTCGGCCGGGAGCGTGTCGGGCTCTCGAACGACGAACTCGCGCGCCTCGACGCTGTCTGCTCGATTCCCGCGAGCGCGGCGTACCCGTCGCTCAATCTCGGCCAGGCCGCCACGGTGGTCTGCTACGAACTCGGCGCGCTCACCCTCGGGGAGACCCAGCATCCCGAGACGCTCCACGAGCGGGCCGACGAGGCCGAACTGGAGCGTCTGTACGAGCGGTTCGACACGTACGTGCGGGCAATCGGTCACCCGGAGCCAAAACAGGAGAAGGCCGGACGGCTGTTTCGCCGCCTGCTGGGGCGTGCCCACCCGACACCCCGCGAGGTCCGCACCCTGCAGGGGTTGCTCCGTCGCGGGGCCCGCCGGGCCGACGACTCCTGAGTCGGTGCCGGTGAAGCGGCGTCGAGTCGGGCCGCGCGGGACTGTCAGCTGTCGAGCTCGTCGGCAACCTCGTCGGGGTCGAACAGCGCGGGGTCGAGCGCGAGGTCGGTCTGCCTGCGCGCGAAGTCCGGCAGTGAGCCGTCCGCGTACACGAGCGCGGTCACGTCGGGGTTGCGTTCTTTGGCCAGCGGAATCGAGGTCGCCTGTTCGAGTTCGGTGAGCACGTACACGTCGGCGGTGTCGACACCGGCCGCCTCGAGCGTCTCCAGGTTGCCGATATCGACGGCCGTCACGTCGTGTCCTGCCTCGTCGATTGCTGGTGCGATGTCGTACTCGTCGGTTCCGGTCACGATGACACTCATCATCCTCATTCGTACTCGATGGTCGCCGGCGGCTTGTGCGTAACGTCGTAGACCACGCGCGCGACATTCTCGTTTTCGCCGGTGATGCGTGACTGGATGCGCTGGAGTGTCTCCCAGTCGAGTTCCTGTGCGCGGGCGGTCATCCCGTCGCGGGATTCGACCGAGCGGACGGCGACGACCCAGCCGTGGACCCGGTTGTCGCCTTTCACCCCCGTTGCCTTTCCCAGCACGGCCGCGAACGCCTGCCAGGGGTCGTAGCTCTCGAGTTCCTCCTCGACCACGTGTGTCGCCTCCCGCACGACAGCGAGTTTCTCCGCGGTAACCTCGCCGAGTACGCGCACCGCGAGCCCCGGCCCGGGGAACGGCATCCGCTCGGCCATCGCCAGGTCGAGTTCGCGCGCCACCTCGCGGACCTCGTCCTTGTAGAGGTCGCGCATCGGTTCGACGATGCCGTCGAAGTCGATGCGCTCGGGGAGTCCGCCGACGTTGTGGTGGGACTTTATCGTACCCTCACTCTCGATACGGTCGGGGTAGATTGTCCCCTGGACCAGGTGGGTGGCGTCCACCTCGCGGGCGACGGTTTCGAACTCCCGGATGAACTGCTCGCCGATCGCGTGGCGTTTCTGCTCGGGGTCGGTGACCCCCTCGAGTGCGTCGAGAAACCGGTCACGGGCGTCGACGATTCGCAGCGAGTCCATGTACGCAAACGTCTCCCGCACGGTGTCGGTCTCGCCCTTGCGCATCAGTCCGGTGTCGACGTAGACCGGGGTGAGCTGGTCACCGACAGCCTCGTAGGACAGTGCCGCCGCAGTCGAGGAGTCGACCCCGCCCGACAGCGCGATGACGGCGTTCTCGTCGCCGATCGCCGAGCCCACCTCCGCGATTTTCTCCTCGACGAACTCGTCGACGTCGACCATCAGTTCCCACCTCCTGCGGTCTGGCTGACACCCTGTGTGGTGGTCGCTCCGGTGTCGAGAGCGGCATCGAGCAGTCCGACAAAGGGTGGGCTGGCGCGGGTCGGACGCGAGCGGAACTCGGGGTGGAACTGTGTCCCGACGAAGTACGGATGTGCCGGGAGTTCGACCAGTTCCATCCGGCGGCCCGACTGGCCCGAGAAGACCAGCCCCGCGGCCTCGAGGTCCGGGATGTAGTCGGGGTTGACCTCGTAGCGGTGGCGGTGGCGCTCCTCGCAGTCGTCCCCGTAGAGGTCGTGGGCGAGGGTCCCGTCGCTGATGTCGGTGGTGTGTGTGCCCAGTCGCATGGTGCCGCCCATGTCGTCGAGTCCCTCCTGTTCCGGCAGAATGTCGATAACCGGGTGGGGTGTGCTCTCGTCGAGTTCCGCCGAGTGTGCGCCGGTCAGTCCGAGCACGTTGCGTGCGTACTCGACGACCGCCATCTGGAAGCCGAGACAGAGGCCGAGAAAGGGTACCCCCTGCTCGCGGGCCTGCTGGATGGCCCGTATCTTCCCCTCGGTGCCACGGGAGCCAAAGCCACCGGGCACGACCACCGCGTCTATCTCGGCGAGTTGGCCGTCGCACCCGTCCGCGAGCGTCTCGGCGTGGACCCACTCCCGCTCGACGTCGACCCCGAGCTCCAGTCCCCCGTGTTTCAGCGCCTCGTGGACCGATATGTAGGCGTCCTCCAGTCCGTACTTGCCGACCACCGCAACGGTCACGGTTTCGGTCGCCGCGCGGGTGACCCGGTCGCGCCACTCGGTGTTTGACTCCGCCGGGGACAGCGCCTCCGCGCGCAGGCCGAGGCTGTCGAGCACGAACTCGTCGAGACCCTCCTCCTCCAACTCGAGGGGCACGCGGTAGATATCCTCGACGTCGGGGTTCGAGAACACCGCGGCCTGTGGGACGTCACAGAACAGCGCGATCTTCTCGCGGGTCTCCTGTTCGAGGTGGTCGCTGCATCGACCGACCACGATATCCGGGCGGAGACCGATGCTGCGCAGTTCCTTGACACTGTGCTGGGTGGGTTTCGTCTTCTGCTCGCCGTTTTTCGAGTAGGGGACCAGCGTCACGTGCGCAAAGAGCACGTCCTCGTCGTCCTGTTCGATTGCGAACTGCCGGAGCGCCTCGAGATACGGCATCCCCTCGATATCGCCCACCGTGCCCCCAACCTCCACGATGCAGACGTCGCTCCCCACGGCGGCCTCGCGCACCCGGCGTTTGATATCGTCCGTGACGTGGGGGATTATCTGGACGGTCTTGCCGAGATACTCGCCCGCACGCTCGTTCTCGATGACGTCCTGGTAGACTTTCCCCGTTGTGATGTTGTGGTCCGAGGTCATATCGAGACCCAGAAACCGCTCGTAGTTGCCCAGGTCGAGGTCGACCTCACCGCCGTCTTTCAGGACGTACACCTCACCGTGTTCGAAGGGGTTCATCGTCCCGGCGTCCACGTTGAGATACGGGTCGATCTTCACCGCGGTGACGTCGAAACCGGCGTTTGCGAGCAGTCTGCCGGTGCTTGCGGCCGTGATTCCCTTTCCGAGTCCGGACATCACACCGCCCGTCACAAAAATGAACTTCCGCCCCAGACTCGGGTCGTAGTCCCGCTCAGATTCGGTCGGCATACTGACGGTGTGCAGGCAACGGGCAAAACCGTTTCGACCGTCCCGCCGTGTGTCTGTGCGAGCGCCTCAGGACTGGCTCTGTGCGTCGACCACGGCGACCCCGGCGAGGTTGACGATGTCCTTTACCTCGTCGCCGCGCTGGAGCACGTGGACGGGCTTGTCCATACCGACCAGCATCGGGCCGATAGCCTCCGCACCGCCCAGACGCTGGAGGAGTTTGTAGCCGATGTTGCCTGCTTCCAGACTCGGAAAGACGAGCACGTTCGCCGGCTCGTCGAGTTCGCTGAACTCGTAGGTGCCGGACAGTCGGTCCTTCAGGACGGCGGTGTCGGCCTGCATCTCGCCGTCGACGGGGAACTCGACGGCGGGGTCGTTCCGGAGCTGTCGGGCCGCCCGGCGGACTGTCCGTGCTCCGTCGCTGTCGACACTGCCGAAATCCGAGTACGACAGCAGCGCCGCCCGGGGGTCGACGTTGAACCGTCGCGCGAGCGCTGCCGTGTGCTGGGCCACCTCGGCCAGCACCTCGGCGTCGGGGTCGATGTTGACGGTGGCGTCGGCACAGAAGACGACGCGATTTCTGAACGTCAGCATGTAGACGCCGGCGGCGTACTCCGCATCGTCGTCGGTTCCGATGACCTGCAACGGCGGGCGAAGCGCCTCGGGGTAGTGGTGCATCAACCCCGTCAGCATGGCGTCTGCGTCACCCATCTCGACCATCACGCTCCCCAGGTGGTTGCCGTCCCGGACGAGTTCGTCGGCCTCGCGGCGGGTGATTCCGTCGCGCCGGCGGAGTTCGTACAGGCGACTGGCGTAGGCATCGAGCGAGTCCTCCCCGGGGTCGACAATCTCCGGTTCGAAGCTCAGCCCCAGTCGCTCCATCCGGCTCCAGATGCGCTCGCGGTCGCCGATCAGCACCGGCCGAGCGATGCCCTGGTCGAGCAACTGGTAGGCCGCCCGGACAGTCTTCTCGTCTTCCCCCTCGGCGAGGACGACCCGCTTTGGGTTGCTCTTTGCCTTGTTCAGCACCACCCGCATCATCTCGCGGGACTTGCCCAGCCGTGCCTCCAGACGCTCGACGTAGGCGTCACGGTCGACCGTCCGGCGGGCACAGCCACTCTCGATTGCCGCCGCCGCCACCGCGGGTGCAACCTCGAACAGCACGCGAGGGTCGAGCGGCTTTGGGATGATGTAGTCCGGTCCGAACTGCAGGGGGTCCTCGCCGTAGGCTTTCACAACCGAGTCGGGAACGTCCTCGCGGGCGAGGTCCGCGAGCGCGCGGGCCGCGGCCACCTTCATCGCCTCGTTTATCTCCGTCGCGCGCACGTCGAGTGCACCGCGGAAGATAAACGGAAAGCCGAGCACGTTGTTGACCTGGTTGGGGTAGTCCGACCGGCCGGTGGCGACGATGACGGTGTCCTCGCGGGCCCCCTTCGCGGCGTCGTAGGTGATCTCGGGGTCGGGGTTTGCCATCGCGAAGATGACCGGGTTGTCGGCCATCGACCGCACCATCGCGCCGTCGACGATGCCACCCACCGAGAGTCCGACGAACACGTCCGCCCCGGCCATCGCGTCCGCGAGGTCACCCCCGGGGAGGTCACGGGCGAACTCGCGTTTGTACTCGTTGAGTTCGCCCGCCTCGGCGCGGTCGGCCGTGATGATACCGTCGGAGTCACACATGGTGATGCGGTCCGGGTCCGCGCCGAGCGAGACGTAGAACCGGGCCGTGGCTATGGCGCTCGCGCCCGCGCCGGAAAAGACGATATCCAGTGTCTCGATGTCCTTCTCGAGGATGTCCACCGCGTTCAGCAGCGCGGCCCCGGAGATGATGGCGGTGCCGTGCTGGTCGTCGTGGAACACGGGGATGTCTGTTGCCTCGCGCAGACGGCTCTCTATCTCGAAACACTCGGGAGCCTTTATATCCTCCAGGTTGATGCCCCCGAAGGTCGGCTCCATCGCGCGCACCGACTGTATCATCTGCTCGGTGGAGTCGTGGTCGAGTTCGATATCGAACACGTCGATGTCGGCAAAGCGCTTGAACAGCACACCTTTGCCCTCCATGACCGGTTTCGAGGCACCGGGTCCGATGTCTCCGAGTCCGAGCGTGGCGCTGCCGTCCGAGACCACGCCGACCAGATTGCCCCGGGCAGTGTACTGGAACGCCGTCTCCGGGTCGTCCCGGATGGCACGGCAGGGGGCGGCGACGCCGGGCGAGTACGCGAGACTCAGGTCCCGCTGTGTGTTCGTCGGCTTCGTCGTCGAGATGGCTAGCTTCCCCGGCGGGTCCTGCCGGTGGTATTCGAGTGCATCCTCGTCGAGTCCCATAGGCCGCATACACCGGCTGACACAAAAAGCGCTGTGGAGCGCCCCGCACGGTCCTGGCACCCGGAAGGCCCATTGGTGGGCCGGGCCAACGGTCCGGCATGACCGTCACGGCGTTTCTGACCGTCTCGCCCGACACCGAGGGGAGCATGGCACCCGCAGTCGCAACCGCAGTCGAGACACTCGAGCAGTTCGACCTGGAGTACGAGACGACGCCGATGGGGACGATTCTCGAAGCGGAGAACGTCGCCGAGGTGTTCGACGCGGCCCGGGCCGCTCACGAGGCGCTCGACGCGGACCGCGTCGGCACGTTCCTGAAAATCGACGACAAGCGGACCGTCGACGACCCGGCGAGCGCGAAAGTCAGTGCGGTCGAGGCGGAACTGGGCCGGGAGGCGACCAGCAGACACACCGAGTGATACGGTCGTTCGTGATTATCTTCGTGGCCACGTCACAGATAGGTCTGTCAGGGCGTGATACACACAGTTTGTTTCACCATGGCGGTAAAGAGTCACGAACGACCGTACGAGGCGTCTGGCGGCCCGCCAAATGTTCTCAGGCCGTCTCCCCGTCGACGGCCGCCAGCAGGTCCGCGAGCGCCTGCTGGGTGAACTGCCGCTTGCACTCCTGCCGGGTGCCGTCGAACTCGTGGCGCTGCACGGAGACGGCAGACTGGTCTCGGTTCCGGCCCGCGACGCCGATGTACACCGTTCCGACCGGGCTCTGTGGTGTCCCGCCGCCGGGGCCGGCGACACCGGTCGTGGAGACGCCCCAGGCGGTGCCCGATAGCTCACGGACGCCGGTGGCCATCTCGCGGGCAGTCGGCGCGGACACCGCGCCGTGTTCGTCGAGCGTTGCCGGGTCCACACCCAACAGTTCCACCTTCGCCGCGTTCGAGTACGAAACCACCCCGCGGTCGAGGTAGTCACTCGACCCGGGCACGTCTGTCAGCCGCGAACACACCAGTCCGCCGGTGCTCGACTCGGCCACCGCGACCATCGCGCCGGCCGCACGGAGGCTGTCGCCGACGCGTTCGAGAGGATAGCTCTCTGTCATCTCTGTGAATCTGTTGTCACACCCATCAGGGGACCGGTGTCGGTCGGTTCCACTGTCACGCTCTGACGACCGTGCTCAGGTGTCGAACTCGTCGAGGTCGTAGTCTTGGATGTCGACGCCCTCCTCGGTGACAGTCGCGAGGTAGACGCCGTTGCCCGACCCGGTGTCGCGCTCGGCGGCGGCCTCGACGCTGGCGACGGCGGCCTGCTGGGCAGCCTCGACGGACATATCCTCCTCGTAGCGGTCCTCCAGGGTTCCGTAGGCGACGGTCAGCCCCGACCCCGTGACGGTGTACTTGTCCTCCATCACGCCGCCGGCGGGGTCGATGCTGTAGACGTGTGTGCCCTCGTCGTCGATACCGCCGAGCACGGGGTTGATAGCCAGGAACGGGCCGCCGCGTGCGAAGTTGCCCGCGAGCGTCGAGAGGGCGGTCATGCTCATCTGCTTGTCACGGCGGGACTGGTAGAGGTTCACCTCGGCACGGAGCGTCCGGATGAACGACTGCGCGCCGCCGACGCTCCCCACGAGCGTCAGCGCCGCCGTCGGGTGAATCTGTTCGACCTTCTGGACGTTCTTGTTCGAGACGAACCGGCCGCCGAGACTCGCCCGCATGTCCGTCGCAACGACCACGGCATCCTCGGTGGAGATGCCGATGGTGGTCGTTCCGGTTTCCTTGACAGCGGCCTCGTCGCGCTTGCCGTCCGGCATGGAACCCAGCTCCGGCTCGTGAGGGTCTGTCTCGAATCGCTGTGCGGGATGCGCTCGGTCGCCCGAGAATGTTCCGTCCTGCATTAGTTTCTCCTAGTGGAGCCGCACGTAATAACCTACCTGTTCGGGTGGATGCACCGCCGGGAGTGAGAGAACTGTGACTGCCACGTGGGGCCACCCGGAGCGTACGTGTCAGTGCAGTTGTCGGTCCCGAATCAAAAAGGACGTGTACGTGCCGGTCATTCTTTCGGATATGAACTACCGTGTTGTGCTGGAGGCGGCCTGGTTGGTTCACGATGTTGACAACGTCGACGACGCCATCGGCGTGGCAGTCAGCGAGGCCGGGAAGCGTCTCAACAACGAGGAGATGGACTACGTGGAGGTCGATGCCGGGTTCACCAACTGTCCGGCGTGTGGCGAACCGTTCGACTCGGCGTTTGTCGCCGCCGACACCGCACTGGTGGGGCTCATACTCGAACTGGACGTGTTCAACGCCGAGAGCACCGAACACGCACAGCGCATCGCGAAGAGCGACATCGGCGGCGCGCTCCGTGACGTCCCGCTCAAGATAGTCGAGACGGTCGAACTCGACGACGAGGAGTGACCCCGGCGTGTCGCCGGTGGTTTTTTATATTACTTCAGGTCATGTTGAGACATGGAGCTACCCACACCGGATGACCTGCGCGAGCGTCGGGATGGGCTCGACCTCACCCAGAGCGAGCTGGCCGACATGGCCGACGTTTCCCAGCCGCTGATTGCGCGCATCGAGGGCGGTGACGTCGACCCGCGGCTGTCGACGCTCCGGCGTATCGTCAACGCCCTGGAGGAGGCCCAGGGTGGCCTGTTACGTGCGCGAGACCTGATGCACTCGCCGGTGGTCAGCGTTCCGCCCGACGAGAGTGTCCACGAGACGACCCGGCTGATGGACGAGCAGGGGTTCTCACAGCTCCCGGTGGTGCGTGACGGGACGCCGCGCGGTCTGGTCACCAACTCGGCGATTCGCGAGCGCTCCGACACCGACGAGAGCGTCGGCGAGTTGCCGGCCGCCGAGGTGATGCACGAGGCCATCACCACCGTCGAACCGGACACCCACATCGAGGCTGTCGACGCCGCGCTCGACCACAACGACGCGGTGCTGGTCGTCGAGGGTGGCGAGACGACTGGCATCATCACCGAGGCCGACATCGCCCGCCAGATCTCCTAGAGCGAGAGCCCGCGAACCTCCACGCAGTCCTCGCCGTTGCTCTCGGTCACCTGTCCGAGGATGCGACCGTCGGTAGCGGCCGCGAGCGCGTCCGCGTCCCCGGGCGCAAGCGCGGCGACGAAGCCCGTCCCCATATTGAACGTCCGGTGCATCTCCTCGTCGCCGACACCGCCCGCCTGCTCGACGAACCCGAACACCGGCTGTGGCTCGAACGGGTCGGTTATCTCGTAGCGATGTGGACCCATCCGGGTGAGATTCGTCCACCCGCCGCCGGTGACGTGTGCGGCCGCGCGGGTGTCGTGCTCGCGGAGCGCACCGAGCAGGTCGGTGTACAGCCGGGTCGGTTCGAGCAACACCTCGGCGATTGTCCGGTCGGGGTCCGGCGGGAACGGGTCGGTGTACTCGTGCTCGCGGGTGACCGCCTCGCGGGCCAGCGTCAGCCCGTTCGAGTGGATGCCACTGGCGGGCCAGCCCACAATCGCGTCGCCGGGTTCGGCCTCGCCGGGGAACAGCGCTCCCTTCGGCGCGAGGCCGGCACACGCGCCGGCGATGTCCAGCCCCGAGACGATGTCGGGCAACACCGCCGTCTCGCCGCCGACGAGCGCCACGTCGGCCTCTGTCGCGCCACGGCGCAACCCCTCGCCGAGCTGTTCGGCGGTTTCCTCGTCCGGCCGTTCGACGGCCAGATAGTCCACGAACGCGACCGGCTCGACCCCCTGTGCCACGAGGTCGTTTGCGTTCATCGCCAGACAGTCGATACCGACCGTCGAGTAGTCGTCGACGGCCGCCGCGACCAGCAGTTTCGTGCCGACGCCGTCGGTGGCGAGCGCGAGATACGCCTCGCCGATGTCCACGAGGCCGGCGTAGTCGCCCTCGAACTCGCCGGCCGCGCCGACCAGTGCCGCCGTTGCCGCCTCGCTGGCGTCGATGTCGACGCCCGCCTCGGCGTAGGTGAGCCCCTCCTCACCGGTGTCGTCTCTGTCCTCGCTGTCTGTCATGGTCGTGAGAGCGGCGGGCGCGGACAAAAGCCCACCGCTCGTTGCTCACCACCGCCTGCGTGTACCATTTATAGCCGCAGGGCGGTATAGCTCAGTATGCACGTTGTGATTGCGGGCGGTGGCCGCGTGGGTTCACAGACCGCGATTCACCTGGCCGAGGACGGACACAGCACAACGATCATCGAGAGCCACGAACCAACCGCGGAGAAGGTCCCCGAGTCCGACCTGATTACGGTGGTCATCGGTGATGCAGTCTCGCCGGAGACACTCGAGGAGGTGCCGCTGGAGCGGGCCGACGTGTTCGCCGCTCTCACCGGTGACACAAACGCCAACGTCGCCGCCTGCTACATCGC